>JBJFAF010000040.1:17446-20698 GCA_051887755.1 Candidatus Coproplasma sp. | reverse complement strand
CTTCCTTTCCACCCAAAAAAAGCGCATTACCGTGCGTGCGGTTGAAAATCTCGTTGAAAAGTACGCTAAAATCGTTTCGCCTTTAAAGAAGATTTCACCGCATAAATTGCGCTCTACCTACGGCACACAGCTCTATAAGGCGACGGGAGATATCTATATCGTAGCCGACGTTTTGGGGCACAAGGACGTAAATACAACCCGTAAACATTATGCGGCTATAACCGAAGATTCCCGCCGCTCAGTCGTCGGAAAAGTAAAATTAAAACCCGAAGATAACGACTAAATAATATGGAAGAAAAAATATTTATAATTCAACCGATTTTGTCGGATAATTACAAGAAAATTCACGACGAAGCCATAGCTTTAATCGAAACTGCAGGCGGTATATATGTCGGCTCTTGTTTTCAAAATATCAAGGAAATTAACGCCGCAACCTTTATAGGTTCGGGTAAATTAGCCGAAATCTACGACACGATTAAGGATATTGAAGATTTAACCATTCTCTTTAACGGCGAACTCTCCCCCTCGCAAACCTTGAACATCTCTGCCGCACTCGGCGATAGAAAAGTAATCGATAGAACCACACTCATTTTAGATATTTTTGCCCGAAACGCCGTGACGAGCGAAGGCAAAATTCAAGTTGAGATTGCTCAACTAAAATATATCTATCCACGCCTTAAAGGCAAGGGCGCAGCGCTATCCCGTTTGGGCGGCGGAATCGGCACTCGCGGTCCCGGCGAAAGCCAACTTGAAACTGATAGAAGGCACATTGCTTACCGCTTAAAATACCTTGAAAATAGGCTTAAAGAGACCGAAGGTCGGCGCAAATTGCAGACAGATAGAAGAAATAAAGAGAACGTCAAGACGGTTGCTTTGGTCGGTTATACCAACACGGGCAAATCAACTTTATTAAACCTTTTGACGGGCGCTGACGTAGTTTCTCGCAACGCTCTATTCGTTACGCTTGACCCAACCGCAAGAAAGCTTTTAATCGACGGCGAAGAATACGTTTTAATCGATACCGTAGGCTTTATTCAAAACCTTCCCCACTCTTTGGTTGAGGCATTTAAGTCGACTTTGGAAGTTGCGCTGTGCTGTGATTTAGCGCTTTTTATTGCAGATGCATCCGACGATTACGCCCTGCAGTTCGATACGACGCTTAAGACCTTGGACGAGCTTGGGTTTGATAAACCTTATATTAAAGTTTTAAATAAGTGCGATAAGATTGAAAATAAAAAATCGTTGCCAGGCGATTGCGTCTTAATTTCAGCTAAGGACGGCACGGGAATAACCGAACTGCTTGACGCCGTAAACAAGTCGTTTGCCGAAAAATTTACGGTGGCTGATATGTATATACCCTTTACCGAAATCAACCTGTATGAAAAGAATAGAAAATACGCTACCGAGCTAAAACGGGAATATTTTGACGATGGCGTTTTAGTAAAAGCTAAAATCGAAAATATCTACGCCCCCTACTTTAAAAAATTTTTTATAAAAAAATAAAATAATTTTAAACAAACGTTTGCTTTTTGTTTTTTTATGTGCTATTATGTTTTCGAGGTATAATTATGAGAAAGAAGTTAGACCGCTCACAAATTGTTCTTGAGTTCATTGAAAAATATGTTACTGAAAACGGCTATTCGCCTTCCGTCAGGGAAATCTGCGACGGGTGCAATATTCCTTCTACCGCCACCTGTTTTAATATTATGAACGAGCTTGCAGACCAAGGTCTCATTGTAAAAAGTAAAGTCGGTGCAAATAAACGCCGTTCGGTTTCAATCAAACAAAACGCTGTTAAAGTGCCGCTAATCGGTACCGTTGCCGCAGGTGAGCCCATCTTCGCGCAGGAAAATTACGAAGATTATTTTTCAGTACCGTCCAACCTTTTCGGTTCGGAAGATTTGTTTATGCTTACCGTTAAAGGTAATTCAATGATTAAAATCGGCATGCTAAACGGCGATAAGGTCATCGTTAGAAAGCAGGAAACGGCTGAAAACGGTGAAATCGTAGTCGCCCTCGTTGACGACAGCGCAACCGTTAAGCGTTTCTATAAGAAGGACGGCAAGTTTATCCTTCACCCCGAAAACGACGATATGGAAGACTTCGTCTATGATAACGTATCTATTTTAGGCAAAGTCGTCGGTCTTTTAAGAAATATTTAAAATTTGATAATAAGTGATAATTCTCTATGAAAAAACGCTTTGCTTTAGGGCTTTTAATTATTTCTTTATTTATACTCTGATTTGTTTTGCCGGCTGTAATAAACCTACAGGTAACTTCTACTCTTTAGAAAAATCGTATGAAAAGGGTTATATTACTGTTGAACAGTTGCAGGAAATTGCCGATTATCATAATGACGGTAAAGACTGCCCTACCCCATTAGATGATAAAATTGCCAATGCCATAAAAGAAACTGCTGCGGCTGATACACGAAAATTTGAAAAATATGTTGAAGTAAAGACGAGTGAATTTAAAATACTTCACTACTATGGGTACTACGGTAACTATTATATAGTTATGATATATAATCCATATATCAATTATCCAGATGTTGTAGTAGATGAATGGATTGACGTTGGCGGCGTTCAATTCCATATAACAACTCACGAAAGTATTCAAGTTTGGGTACAAGATTAAAAATTTCGTATTAAAAAAGCCTTAGTTTTTACTAAGGCTTTTTTAAATACTTTACTTAATCGGCGAACGCTCGACGGAAGTCTTTGAAATTAAATACTCGTTAGTCGTTGGAATGTTACACGGCATTAGGGCGTATACACTATCCCCTTCTCCGACCGAATAATTAGAAAAGTACTGCATATAGACCATATTTTTTACGATATATAAAAAGTCGCCTATACGCTTATTTTTTAGGTTTTGCAAATCTTTCGTATTATCGCCGACCATAACAGGCGTACAGAATTCCCGTTTTGCCGTCCTCTCCCTTATCTCTAAAATCGATAAAGGAACGTTATTTTCGTCTACCCAATATTCGTCGTTGGTAATGTCGAGCATTACCCATTTATTTAAAGTTCTGTCCCAAATCTCGTTTACAACGTGGCAATCGTCGTCGTAGCTTGAATAGGGCATTATCCAGACCTTGCGGCTAAAGATTCCGAGCGATAAACACATTTCGTTTAAAATCTGCGCCTTTGCCCTGCAATTAATTCCGTTATTTTTATTATCTAAACTATATTCCAATAAATCTAATGCGTTTAAAATACTATTGTCATAATTGCTCTTATGGGTTAGTCG
>JBJFAF010000040.1:0-17346 GCA_051887755.1 Candidatus Coproplasma sp. | reverse complement strand
TTTCCCCACTAAAAATATGCCTTGACATAGTCCAAGGCATATTACTTACGATTATTAAATTGAGTGCAGATAGTCAACTTCTGCCTGAGTGAGCTTTCTATACGCCCCCCTATCCAAGCCCCTTAAGGTTAAGTCACCGATTTTAATGCGCTTTAAAAGGGTGACTTCTTTGCCGATAGCTTCGAACATCTTTCTAATTTCACGGTTTTTGCCTTCCGTTACGGTAACGTGAATTTTAGTGTACGCCTTATTCGTTTCGACGATGTGCGCCTTACACTTTTTCGTAACGTAACCGCCTATGTCTATACCGCTCCTTATGGGATTTAAACCCGATTCGGTAATAGTGCCTTCGATTTTAACGAGATAGGTTTTAGGTACTTCGTTTGAAGGGTGCATAAGGTGTTGGGCAAGTTCGCCGTCGGTCGTTAAAATTAGTAGACCTTCGCTATCGTAGTCAAGCCTGCCAACGGGGTAAATTCTGCCGATTGAAGGCGGCATCAAATCAAGAACGGTCTTTCTGCCCTTATCGTCCCTGACCGTGCAAAGATAGCCCTTGGGCTTGTTTAAGATATAGTATTCGTTTTTCTTTACGGTTACGGGGTTGCCGTTCACGGTGACTTTGTCGCCGTCTAAAACTTCTGCGCCGAGCGTTGCGATTTCGCCGTTAATTTTAACGCTATTATTTTGTATTAATCTGTCGCACTCTCTTCTGGAAGCAACGCCGCAAGCGGCAAGATATTTATTAATTCTCATTCGTTCACTCTTAAAAGTTTCGTCTACTTAATAGTAAACAAGTTTTCGCTGAAAATCAAGTTTTTTTCGTTATAAATATTTAATTTTGCCATGCTATCGTCCGTATCGGGTGCGCAAAGCGAATAATTAACCGCTTTACGCCTATCAACTACGAATGAACAGTCTTTGCTCAGCGAACAGAACTGCCCCATATAATTGAAAATTCTGTCCTTGCTTACCGTCTCTACGCTAAAGTTTTCAAAGCTTTCGTTGATGAGCTTGGCACTGCGTTCAAACATATCGTAACAGTTTAAAACCACGCAGACGAGTTGCATATTCTGCCGCTTTGCAGACGAAACGAGACATCTGCCCGCCTTTACGGTATAACCCGTCTTAACGCCGTTTGCGCCCTCTAACGAGTTCAAAAGCCTGTTTTTATTTGTAAAACAGCGGTATTCGCCCTTATAGTGCTTAGTTGAAACGACTTGAGCAAAGGTACCGTTTTTTAGCGCTGCACAAGCGATTTTGCAAAGGTCAAGCGCAGTAGTGTAGTGGTCGTCGTCGGGCAGTCCGTTGGGGTTTACGAAGTTAGTGTTATTAGCGCCCAACTCATTTGCCCTTTCGTTCATTCTCACCACGAATGATTCAACGCTCTTAGAGTGGTGAATTGCCAGAGCGCAGGCGGCGTCGTTACCTGAGACGAGCATTAACCCGTACAATAAATCTCTTACGCTTATCACCTCGTCTTCTTTAAGATAGATACTCGACCCCTCTATTCCAACTGCCGCCTTTGGTACCGTTATCACCTCGTCTAAATTGCAATCTTCACAGATTAAAAGGGCAGTCATAATCTTAGTCGTGCTCGCCATCGGCAGTTTTCTATCGACGTTTTTACCGTATAACAGTGTATCATGGTCAAGCTCCATCACAATTTCAGAAACGCCGTCCGCATCGGCGGAACTTGCAGGTGCACCTATAAATAATGCGAATGAACAGCAAATTAATGCCGTTAAACTTAAAATTACGCAAGTAAATTTTTTAAACATTTTCAGAAATAGTATGGACGAGTTCGCCCGTCTTTTCGATTAAAGTATCGATTGCTCCGTCGTCCATTTTCAAAAGTCTGCATCCCTTGCCGTCGTCGACTAAAAAGCCCTTGGGTTTAACCGTTATAACCGTACCGTTGCCGCCTGCAAGCTTAAACCCGTCAGCCTCTTTAAAGGTCTTAATATCGCCGTACTCGCCTCCGCCGCCTAAATTGACTACGGTAACCATTGATAGCGGAATGACCTGCGAACCGCTTACCGTAATTATCGGGTCGCCGATTACGGTATCGGCGTCTGCAAGCTTTTCAATTGCCACCGAAGTTTTTTCAAAATGCGTATCGTTCTGAGTATTGACCTGCGCCTTTTTAATCTTTCCGTTCATTTAACACACTCCAAAAATATAGGATAATCAGCCTTATAAGCCCCATTAAATTGATTACGCCGACGAGCTTTAAGCAGTAATTTACATACCCGTGTTCGCCGTTTATAACGACGTAATTTCTAAGTTTGGTCCTCCCGCCGTTTATTCTTACAAACGAATATAAAGCTTGAGTAAACGCATGCTGTGCAAGAGCGGCGTAGGCATTACTTTGGTTTTGCACTCCGAAGTCGCTGACTTGTACGATTTTTGTTATGCATAGCTTATTGTACAAATCAACGTAGTGCCTCGGGTATTTCAACTTGCCCCCACCGTCGTTTGCTGAATCTACTAAACTTTTTTCATCGAGCTTTAATTCGTTTACGCCTTTATAAAGCGGTATAAGTCTGAAGAGCGAAACGCTTACGCTTGCATAGCCCTTTTGCGTAGTTAAGTACACATAACTATAGACGTGTACGGGGAAAATATACAACGCAAACGCAAACGCAGAAACGTAAATTAATGCCTCACTCACAAAATTATTATCTGTAATTTTGTCTTCAATATACGCTAAAAAAGTCCGTACCTTTTAAAAGATACGGACTTTAGTATAATTTTTTTATAGCTGCTATTTTATTTTAATGACATTTTCTTCGCCCTCAAGGAAAACGGGTACTTCAAAGCCGTCCTCTACGACGACGCCTGCAGTTGATTTACTCTGCGATTTGTTCTTTTCAGCTTTTTGAGTATCGGGCTCTCCCTCTTCGTCTTCTTCAGGCGTATACTCGTCCTTCTTATAAAGGTAGTTTGCGTCGTCCTCTTTCAAAATGGTATCGTTAAGCTCCGCAATCTGCGCCATAAGTTCGTCGTAGTCGGGCAATTCGTCGATAGAATTTAAACCGAACCTCTTTAAAAAGTTGTCCGTAGTTGCGTACAAAATGGGCTTTCCGATTGCGTCCTTTCTTCCGCAGGGCTCTATCATCTCCAAGTCCAAAAGCGTATGTATTGCGTAGTCGCAGTTTACGCCCCTAAGCTCTTCCAACTCACCCTTAGTTACGGGCTGTTTGTAAGCAATAAGCGCAACGCATTCAAGTATGGTTTTGGTGAGTTCCTTTTCCTTGATTTTCGCAAGCACGTCGGAAATTTCCTGCTTGTATGCAGGGTTAGTTGCAAACTGAATTTTGCCGTTGAACGTTAAAAGGCGTACGCCGCTCTCGTCGGAATACTTCTCCTTGAGCTTGCTTATCGCCGCATTTACTTCCGCAACCGAACAGCCGAGCTTTTCCACTATGTACTTTACGGGCACAGCCTCGCCCGAGGCGAAAGCTATTCCCTCAATTATATTCGTCAAATTGTTCATTTCCTAAATCCTTTAAATCTCTTTCTGCGTTGAGCTTAATGGTAATCGTTCCAAAGGTCTGCGCCTGTTCGACTGCAACGTACTGAAATTTCAACATCTCCAAAAGCGCTTGAAAAGTCGTTATTATCTCGTTACGGGAATATGAAGTAAACAGCTCTTCAAACTGAATTTTACCGCACTGAGTAAGTTTATCCTTGATATGTACGACCCTGTCCTGAACGGTATAGACGTCCTTTGGAATTTCCTTGACGTTATCCTTTTCACGCTGCAAGCTTTCGTTTCTTAAAAGCAGTCCTGCAAAAGCTTGTAAAAGCGCATCAACAGAAAAGTCCTTATAGACGACTTTAATTTGGCTTACGTCCTTATCAGGTCCTTTAAAAAAGTAACCGACAGTCTCCAAATCTTTTAATTTAGGCGTCTGCTCTTTAATAAGTTCCATTTCACGCTCTTTAAGCTGGCGTATAAGCTCTTCCTGCTCCTCGAACGCACCGCCCATTTCTTCGTCGTCAATCTCAACTACGGGAAGAAGCGATTTAGATTTTATGTACAGAATCTGTGCCGCCATTGCAAGATATTCGCTCTCCTTATCGACGTTGCGGCTCGGCTGAGTTTTCATATACTCGATATAGTCCAAAAACTGCTCGGTCACCTTAGAGACGAAAATATCCTCTATATTTATTTGGTTAATGTTTATTAAATGCAACAGTAAATCGAGCGGTCCTTCAAAATCGTCAAGAACCGTCGTATAATCGACCTGCGATTCAAAATCAGAATATTTTTCTAAATCCGTCATACCGTTAATATCCAGCCCCAAGCGGCAGTTATGGGGTAACCGATAATATGGTTAGCAAACCAACCGAGGTAATAAAAAACGTCTAAATACTTAAATAATGGAACGTACTGACCGTTGATATATACGGGTACGTTATCGTTAAGAATACCAAGTATATAGCTGAGAGCTATTAAAATTATCAGAATATACCTGCTATATTTATATAAAAACCTTCTTACGGGGTTTATTTCCCTCGTAAACGACTCCACCACTCTAAACCCGTCTAAAGGGTGAAGCGGCAGAAGATTGAATACGAACGAATACAAGCTGTAAACGTATACGCCGCTGAGAATTTTTAAAAGAAATTCTATGAAAAAATCCGCAACGTCAGAGGTTACGCAATAGGGCAATAAAAACCTTATAACCACAAGGTACAAAGGATAGGCAAAAAAAGCAATAATATAATTTACGCACACACCCGCAATCGCCGTGGTAAACATACCCAACTTGCGCTTTCTGAAATTGTTAGGGTTGATGGGGACGGGTCTTGCCCAACCAAAACCGACCAAAGCGAATAGCAAAAAGCCAAAAGGGTCAAGGTGCTTTATTGGGTTAAGCGTCATTCTGCCGCTAAACTTTGCCGTAGGGTCGCCGTTTTTATACGCAACGTAAGCGTGAGCAAACTCGTGCGGGCAGAGTACGAACAGGATAGCTATTGCTCCTGCTAAAAAACTAATTATATAATCCATTAATTAAGCTTTTCGGGCACGACGTCGTTGCGAACCAAATCGGAATACGTCTGCCTCTTTACGATAATATCTGATTTACCGCCGCTTACCAAAACTGCGGCGGGAATAAGGTTGCGGTTGTAATTGCTTGCCATTGAATAATGATAAGCACCCGTCGTTAAACAGGCTATTATATCGCCCGACTTAACCTCGGGCATAGACATATCGACGCCGATAAGGTCTCCGCTTTCACAGCACTTGCCCGCAATGCTGACCTTTTGCGTGCAGGGTGCGTTTACGTCGGCAACCTTTACTGCGGTGTACTTAGACTGATAGAGTGAATAACGGGGGTTTTCAAACATACCGCCGTCTATAGCAATATACTTCCTTATCCCGGGAATATCTTTAATTGAGCCTACCGTATAGAGCGTTATACCCGCCTCTCCAACAATAGAACGACCGGGTTCCATAAGGAGATACGGGCGATTTAATTTTAACTCCTCGCATTTAGACTTAATTGCGTCAATCATCGCAATGAGATACGCCGCATAATCTTCGGAAGTAAACTTAGGGTCTTCATCCGTATACCAAACGCCAAATCCGCCGCCGATATTGAGGACGTCAGCCTCAAAGCCCGTAACAGCCTTTACTTCGGCAAAGAAGTTCAACATCTTCTCTGCGGCAAGTACGAACGACTTCTTTTCAAAAATCTGCGAACCGATGTGGCAATGGAAACCACGAAGCTTGATATTTTTAAGGCTTAAAACGTGCTTAACGTACTCAAGAGCCGTCCCGTCCGCAATAGAAAAACCGAACTTGGAATCAGTCCTTGCCGTCTGCACGAAGGCGTGCGTGTGCGCCTCAACTCCAGGGTTAAGCCTAATTAGCACCTCCTGCACCTTGCCCTTATTTGCGCAAACTTCGTTCAAGAGGTCTGCCTCTCTATAGGAATCGATGACGATGCCGCCGACGCCTGCCTCTACAGCCTCGTCAAGCTCGTAAGGCAATTTATTGTTTCCATGCACATAGATATTCTTAGCGTTAAATCCTGCCTGCAACGCTGTGTAGAGCTCGCCGCCCGACACGGCGTCGCAACCTATATTTTCCTGCTGAGCTATACGATAGATTGCCTTACAGGAAAAGGCTTTAGATGCATATAAAACCTGACCGTTTCCGTCGTAATGAGAATTAATGACTTGTTTATAGGTACGCATCATAAGGCGAATATAGTCCTCGTCGAAGACATATAGCGGCGTACCGTATTGCTTTGCAAGGTCAAGGCAGTCGCAACCGCCGATTTCAAGATGACCCATATCGTTTACTTTTAAAGTGTTTCTTTCGTTCATAAAACAATAGACCTTCAGAAAATTAATATACATTAATTTTACCAAAGGTCTTTTAATTAGTCAATCGTTTGAAGGCTTAATGTGCCCGAGCCTTAGTCTATAAACGCCATTCTTTAGCGATTTTGCGGGCGTTATCGAAGTAAGTTGCCTTTTCTGCGTCCTCTGCCGCAACAACATCTACGGTATCATATAAGACACCGTTTTTATAGATTTCCATTTTACCCGCTGCGTCTCCCTTTTTAACAGGAGCATAGAGCTTTTGCGGTACGAAATTAAACGTTATATTCGGCTTTTCTCCCTTTTTAGAGAATACTGCGCCTATCCTTGCGGGCTTTACGCTAATTTCCTCCTTTTTGCCGCCCGATACGGCTACGGTTTCGTTAAGGTTTACAGTATCGTCCAAAACGATAGAGTTTTTGTAATTTGCAAATCCGTAATTAAACATATTAACGGTCGAAGTAAATCGGGCGTCGGACGACTCAGAGCCGAGAACGACTGAAATAAGCCTTAAATTATCCTTTTTTGCCGTCGAGGCAAGACAAAACCCCGCCTCGCCCGTAAAGCCAGTTTTACCGCCGTCACAAGCTGAATAGCGGCGAATAAGCTTATTCGTATTCGTCATAGAGGTCGTTCTGCCGTCGGGGTGGACGAAATCTTCCAACCAAATTTTACTAAAATTAAAGTAGTCTTTGTAGCTTAAAAGGTGTTTAAACATTACCGCTACATCCTTTGCGCAAGAATATTGCGTATCTTTAGGCAACCCCGTGCAGTTGGAAAAGAGTGTATCGTTACAGCCGTAGTCTACTGCTCGAGTATTCATAAGAGCGACGAACTCATCCTCACTGCCGCAAACCGCCTCTGCTATCGCAACGCAACTGTCGTTGGCGGAACAGACGATAATACTCTTAATAAGCTGACTTACGTCGTAATTTAAACCGTCCTTTAAAAATACCTGCGAGCCGCCCATACCCGACGCATTTTTACTTACGCAGATTTTTGAGTCCGGGTCGAGTTTTCCCTGTTCAATTGCCTCAAAACATAGATTTAAAGTCATAACCTTACATACGCTTGCAATAGGCATACGGTCGGTAGCATTGTATTCATAGATACACTCTCCCGAATAATAATCGCACAAATATGCACTTTTGCAATCCTTAATAAGCTGAGTTTCGCTTTTTGCCATAGCGTATGCGATGTTGCTTTCGTTAGACTTAAAACCTTCGTGTGAAAGCACGCCGCAACAGATTAAACAAGACGAGAGCATAGTCAAAATAATCTTTTTCATACAATTATTTTGAGTTTTAGTTTAAATTTTATACGCTTAAATGACTTTATTAGGTCTATATTTTAAATCAAAAAAAATGTTTAAACAATGACGACGATAAATCTAAACACGAGATTTACGAGCAATAGCAAAAATACGCCGTCAATCAGGGAAAAAAATAGCGGCATATAATAGACGAAAGGCTTTTCAACTGCGCAACCGTGCATACAAATAAAAGAAAATTTAACAACCCAAAGGACGTAACACGGCAAAAATACGATTAAAGCCGCAACCACGCCTTCTACCGAGAATAAGACGAATAAAACGGCAAGGTAATAAAATGTAAAAAAAGTTTTTATAAATAACAGTATTGCGGATAGAAATTTAAATTTTGTGAAATAGCATAGCAAAAACGCAATGTAAAAATAAAATAGGTCGCTAAAAAAATGCCCGAAAAAAAGAGATACGTTTTCAAAATTAAAGACTAAACAAACGTAATTTTTGGCAAAATTATAGAAATTTGTAGTAAGAGTATTAGTTATATAAAGTACTATGCCAGATATAATTGCTGTAATAATGACTATTATATATAGAATTATAAACCATTTATCCCATTTAATCTTCTTTGAATCAAAAATCCTCATATAAAATTATATGAGGACGAAAAATTTATTATGAAGTAAATTTGATTACGAATTTATCATATTATCTATTGATATACCGTACCCCCTCGTCGGGTCGTTAATAAATACATGGGTTACAGCCCCGATTAGCTTTCCGTTCTGCACGATAGGGCTGCCGCTCATTCCCTGTACAATTCCTCCCGCCTTTTCTAAAAGACGCTTATCGTTTATTTTAATTATGAAGTTCTTATTTTCTTTATTGTTTTCCTCAATCTTAATTATACTTATTTCATATTGCTCGCTTGTCTTGCCACTTAAAGTCGAATAGATATATGCCTTACCCATTTCAACCTGACTTATATCGCCTTTCTTTATCTTTTTAAGTGAGGAAAAATCGTAGTCGGAAGAAATTTTACCAAAAATTCCGCAGGTCGTGTTATTCGTTATCAAGCCCATCATTACGCCGTTGTCGAATATTCCTTTCAATTCGCCGGGATTGCCGCGTAACCCTTTTTTAACGTCGTAAATGCTACACCCGTACATAGTTCCGCCGTTTATTCCTATCAATTTGCCGTTTGAATCCGCTACAGGGTGACCGAGCGAACCGAAGGTTAAGTTGCTTTTATTTATATAAGTTACCGTACCGATACCGTTCAGGCTGTCCCTGACAAGCATACCGAAATGCTTTTTGCCGTTTTTCTTATCTTTTACGGGTAAAAGTTCGGTTTTAAACTGTTGGTCACCCCTTTCAATATCAAATTTATAGACCGAAAAATCCTCGCTTAAGGTTGCCGTAAGCTTGCTTACCGACGTAATATTGATACCGTTAATCTGTTTTATAGTATCGCCTGGCATTATCCCGCTGTCTCTTGCAGGACATTTTGCGCCGTCTTCTGTATCGATTTCACACAGTCCTATAACCTCTACGTTTTGAGTATTTAAAATAAAGCCCGCAGGGAAACCGCCCAAATAAAATTCGTCGTCGCCGTCTGCAAAAGCAATTCCTGCAGGGAAAGCAACGGCAAGGCAAAGTATGAAAATCAGCGCTAAAAACGCTCTTCTTATCCTTTTTATTGCAACCATACAATTATTTTGGATTAAAAAAACTAAAATATACGCCGCATTGACTGCGGCGTATATGTTTTATGAAATATTAAATTTTTGCTTTCAATTGTCAAATTGCCTAAGCAATTCATCTGCATGAGCTTTCGCCGCATCGGTTGAAATACTGCCCGTAAGTCTTACAAGTTCGGCTATTCTCTCCTCTCGGTTCAACCTTTTTACCGTCGTAACCGTCTTTAATTCTCCGTCCGATTTAGAGATTAAAAACTGTGACGAAGCCGCCGCACAAACCTGAGGTAAATGGGATACGGCAATTATCTGCGTTTCATTGCTTATTGCCGCAAATTTATGGGCTACGGACTTGGCAGTTTCACCGCTTATACCTGCGTCGATTTCGTCAAAAATATACGTTGTTATACCGTTAATTCCCTTCAAAATGGTCTTAACCGCAAGCATAAACCTGCTCATTTCGCCGCCGCTTATAACCTTATTTAAAGGCTTAGGCGGTTCGCCTTTATTTGCGGAAAACATAAAGCAAATCTTATCACCGCCATTCGAGGTTACGCCGTCCACGCCGTCGTATTCTTCAAAATCGACGAAAAACTGTGCGTGAGGAATATTAAGCGTTTTAAGTTGGGTCACGACGTCGCCGCAAAATCTTTCACAAGCGTCCTTTCTCATTTTTGTTATAATGCGACAAATCGATAAAATATCTCTATCTAACTTTTCAATTTCGCAATTTAATTTAATAAGCTCGTCGGCGGCGTCGTTCAACGCATCGTATTTATTCTTTGCGTCCTCATAAAAGCTTAAAATCTCGTCCTCGTCAGAGCCGTATTTCTTAATCAAATTTTTATAAAGCGTCAACCTCTCTTCGACAAAGCTCGCCTCTTGAGCGTCGAAAGTAAAGTTTTCGAGCATATCGGACAGCGTATCGCCTATATCCTCTGCCTCGATAAACAAGTTTTCCAACCTGTCGGAAAGATTTGAAAACTCGTCGCCTACGTCGGCAATAGGCGATATTTGCCTCTTTGCAGTAGACAACAGGTCGATACAGCCATTATCTTCGCTTAAAAGCCCCTTTGCCGCACCTAACGCCTGCATTATCCTTTCGGCGTTATCCAAGACCCTTTTACGGGACTTTAAATCTTCAACCTCGCCAACTTTAACCTCTGCGTTTTCTATTTCTTTAATTTGATAAGATAAAAGGTCAAGCCGCTGAGCCCTCTCCTGCTCACTGCCGCCGAGCAACGCAATCTTATTTATGCACTCTTTTTTACTATGTATTTTTTCGGATAGTTCTACCTTTAACCGAATAAGTGCGTCGCCGCATAAGCTATCAACAACGCTTAACTGATTTGCCTCGTTTAATAAAAAGAAGTGTTCGCTCTGACCGTGCACGTCGACCAAATGCGACGCAACTTTTTTAAGCATTCCCGCAGTAATCGTAGTACCGTTAAGCTTTATATTACCCTTTCCGTCGACGTTCATTCGGCGGGAAATAATAATGCTATCGTCGTCACAGTCGACGTCCATTTCCTGTAAAAGCTTTTTAACGGCGGGATTGTCATCGGTTGTAAACTCCGCACGAACAACCGCCTCATTACAGCCGTACCTTATCATAGTTTTGTCGGCTTTAGAGCCCAAAACGAAGTTAATAGAATCAAGTATTACCGACTTACCAGAACCTGTTTCGCCAGAAAGTATATTAAGTTTTTTGTCAAATTGTATGTCGCCCTCTTCAATGAGGGCGACATTTTTAATATACAAATTTAATAGCATTATTTTATGTATTCTTTAAGACGGTTAACGATTGAAGAAGTATCCTCGTTAGAATCAACAACGATTAAAACGGTGTCATCACCAGCAACGGTACCGATAATTTCCTTAAACTGTAACATATCGATAAATGCGCCTGCCGTAGAGCCGTTGCCCCTCATAGTTTTAATTACGATTATATTGTTTGCGTAATTAATACTCTGAACGCATTCCCTAAAAAGGGTGCACATCTTAGTATTAACGGCGTCGCCCTCGCTTTCAATAACGGCGTATTTGTATTTAGTCGTAGTGCCTTCGACCTTATAAAGCTTTAGGTCCTTAATATCTCTCGATACGGTTGCCTGAGTAACGTTAAAGTTGCGCTTATTGAGTTCTTTGCAGAGCTCTTCCTGCGTTTCGATATCCATTTCCGAAATGATTTGTAAAATCATCGATTGTCTAGCGTTTCTGTGCATTATTTACTCCAAATATTTAATTTAATAAATAATTTATCAAAAAAGTTTTTACCTTCAACGGTTACGAATTCAAGCGACCTATCGGCTTTTTTAATAGTGAATTTGCCGTAGCCGCTGACAGTCTCCTCCACCTTGCCGTCCACGATAAGGTTGAGAACGCAGGATTTATCCGCCTGATTAACCTGAACCACCGAATTATCGTTAAAAACAATCGGGCGAGAGTGCAGTGAATGAGGGCAGATAGGCGTCATAATAAAGGCGTTTAAATCGGGTGTTAAAATCGAACCGCCTGCCGAAAGCGAATATGCAGTCGAACCCGTAGGCGTACTGACTATAAGCCCGTCAGATGAGAAATTATCAACCGTTGACCCATCTATCTCAGCGTGCAGGTTAACGGTATTGCTGAATGCGTTGCCCGTAGTACAGCGTTGAATTACAGCCTCGTTCAATGCGTAATAAGTCTTCCCGCCGTACTCGACTGACAGCATACTCCTCTTCGTGGTGCTGAACTTTTTCGAGATGACTGCCTCCAACGCTTGCTTAAGCTGGTTAGCCTCGAAATCAGCCAAAAAGCCCATATGTCCACAGTTTACGCCGAGAATTTTAACTCCGTTTAAAGCGCACGTCGCCGCAAAACTCAATATCGTTCCGTCACCGCCGAGCACTATCAAAACGTCTAATCCCTTAATTTGTGAAGGGCTGTTTACCAAAACCGTTTCAATTTTTGCCTGCGTAAAAGCGGAATTAATTATTTCTAAATACTCCTCCTGAAGGGATTTATATTTAACATTTAAATAAATTCCGATTTTCATATGAATAATTATACCACCACTTATAAAAATATGCAATAAAATGCACCGAATTTATTAAAATTCAGTGCATTTTATTAATTTATTAATATCTAATTTAATATTTATTCCTTTTTTAAGCAAGACGAGGTACTCAATATTCTTACCTGCTTTTACGGGAGCTTTGGTTATCTTCTCAGGAGCAAAGCCAAGTTCAAGCGTAAAGGCACAAATTTTTTGAACGATTTTCTTCCTCTGCGCAACGTCCCTTACGATTCCGTTTTTGCCGACTTTTTTACTTTCGCACTCGAATTGCGGCTTAATTAGTGCGATTGCATAGTCGCCTTCCTTTAAAATATTTGCAACGCCCGGCAAAATATATGTTAGCGAGATAAAGCTCACGTCTATCACTGCGCCGTCCACGTCGCCGTCAAACGTTTCGGGCGTCAAATTTCTTGCGTTGAAATTATCTATCACCACTACGTTTTTATTGAGCAGACTTTTATCGAGTTGACTCTCTCCGACGTCAACACAGTACACTTTTTTTGCCCCGTTTTGAAAAAGGCAGTCGGTAAAACCGCCGTTGCTTGCACCTATATCAACGTAGGTCTTACCCGCAACCGAAAAGTTAAAATCTTTTAAAGCCTTACTTAATTTATAGCCACCGTTTGAAACGAAGCTCTCTTCTCTTTCAATTAACTCTAAGGTCTCGCCGTTATAATCAAACGAAGGGCTAACGAATTTACCATTGACTTTGACGAGGTTGGACTTTATCGCCTCCGCCGCTTTCGTGCGAGTACCGTACTTTTCAGCCAAAAATTTGTCTAATCGCATTTGTTAATTATATAATCAGTAATTTCGTCTTCGTCTACGCCGTATTCGCCCATCAGCTCTTCCACGCTGCCGTGTTCGATAAATTCGTCTCGATATGCAAAGCTTTTAATGATTTTATCCTTTTGCTCGGAAAAATAACTGCAAATGCCGTTTCCGAAACCGCCTATGAGTTGATTATCTTCAACCGTTACGATAACGCTTTCGCTTAAGGAGGCAAGCATATCCACGTCAAAGGGTTTGACCGAACGGGCGTTTATAAGTTTAATTTTTATTCCAACTTTTTCAAGTCTACCGCTCACGTTAAAGCAAAGCCTTATTGCCCTTTCGCCGCACGCCAAAATCGCCACTTTGCCGTCGCCATCCTTTAAAATTTCCCATTTGCCGAACTCAAAATTATCAGTTTTATTGCCGAAAACGGAGAGGCTCTCCTTAGGATACCTTATAACGAGGGGCGCACTGTAATTAACGCTTGCTCTAAGCATAGTTTCAAACTCTAAAACGTCTTTAGGTACGGCAATCGTAAGTGAGGGTATCAACCTTAAAAACGATAGGTCGAAAACGCCTTGATGCGTCTCTCCGTCCTCACCCGAAATTCCCGAACGGTCAAGACAAATTGTCACGGGTAAATGCTGACTGCAGATATCTATAATTATTTCGTCGAAAGACCTCTGCAAAAAGGTCGAATAAACGGCGTAATAGGGCTTTAAACCCTGCGTTGCGAGCGCCGCACATAAAATTGTAGCGTGCTCTTCACAAATACCTACGTCGATTGCCCTATCGGGATAGGTCTTAAAGAATTCCGAAAGACCTAAACTTGGCGTCATTGCCGCAGTAACAGCCACAATTCGATTGTCTTTTTGAGCAAGATTACATAAAGTTTTGCCTAAAACCTTAGAATAGGTTGCGCAAGGACTTGCATTACCGCCTGAAACGCCGTGAGTTTTTTCAGGGTTTTCTTCACAGAAGGAATACCCCTTACCCTTTTTGGTCAAGACGTGTAAAATTATAGAATTATTTTTAAGCTTTTCTTTTATTTCCGTTAATTTAATGATAAGCTCTTCAAGGTTGTTGCCGTCATAAACTCCGTCGTACAAAAACCCGAACCTTTCAAAAATGTTGGCGTGCTTTTGAACCTTTTGCTTATGGGCGTCATCACGGCTTAATTGCTCTAAATATTCGTGCATACTGCCGACTGTGGGCGAGATTGACATACCGTTGTCGTTTAAAATAACCAAAATATTAGTATTTAACGGACGAAGGCTGTTAAACGCCTCGTAGACCAAACCGTTATTGAACGAGCCGTCGCCTATAACGGAAATGACATTAAAGTGTTCGCCCTTAATGTCCCTCGCCTTAGCAATACCGAGAGCCGCTGAAATTGACGTCCCTGCGTGACCCGTATCGTATGAGTCGTATTCGCTCTCGTCCCTTTTAGGAAACCCCGAAAGCCCACCTTTTTTTCGTATCGTAGAAAAATCTGCGGGGCGGTCGGATAAAAGTTTATGGGCATAACACTGGTGACCGACGTCAAAAATAAGTTTATCGGCAGGAAAATCAAAGACATAGTAAAGCGCAACCGTCAACTCGATTGCACCTAAATTCGACGATAAATGTCCGCCGTTACTCATAACGGTAGTAATAATTTCCGAACGCAACTTATCGCATAGAGCGTTAAGTTCGGTTATGGACATTTTTTTTATTTCTTTACCGTTTAAAATATTAGTCATTTGCCCTATAATTAATTATGCCTGTTTTTAACAAAATTAACGAAATCGTGTAAAAATTTTACTTCACCGTCCAACCCGTCAATGAGCATCGTGCACTCGCCGCCGCACATATCCGCAAAGAGCTTACACTCCTGGACGCCGTACATCTTAACTGCGGTGAGTTTATCTTCCTTTTCATCTTTTCCAACCGATTTCCCAAGGCTGTCAAAACTGCCCTCGGCGTCTAAAATATCGTCGGTCAGTTGAAATAGATAGCCTATTTTTTCACCGAGCTTTTTAAGCCTTGAATAGTGCTTGCCGCCATTTAATACTGAGGGCACGCAAAGAGCGGCGGTTATAAGCTTTGCAGTCTTGTTGTCGTAGATATAATCAAGCGTTTCTACGGTGGGGTTTGAATCGTGTTCATGTAAAATATCAGCCGACTGACCTGCAATCATACCGTTAATACCTGCACAATCACAGATGAGCTTTGCCGCAGAAATATAATTCCTACCCTTGTAGCACTCGGCGAACAACATGGAGAAAGCCGTGTTTAACAGCCCGTCGCCTGCAAGAACTGCGTTCGCCTGACCAAACTTCTTATGGTTGGAAGGCTTGCCTCTTCTAAAATCGTCGTTGTCCATTTCCGGTAAGTCATCGTGGATAAGCGAATAGGTGTGAATCATCTCAAGCGCTATCGCATAGGGCGTAAGCGTCTCCCTATCCACCCCAACGACTTCGCCGACGGCGTACATAAGCACGGGTCGTACCCTCTTACCGCCGAGTAGTAAACTGTAAGTCATACTCTCGCCGAGAATTTTCGGGTTAGTCTTTAAATCTGAACAGAACCTATTTAATTCGTTTTCAAAATAACTGCGGTACTCCTCGTACCGCACGTTAAAATCTGCCATATTAAACTTTAGCTCCTCTCCGCCGCAGTTATCGTATTGTACATTAGCATCGTAATCGTCATAGGACCCACGCCGCCGGGTACGGGGGTTATAAAGGAACACTTGTCCTTTACGCCTTCGAAATCTACGTCGCCGCAGAGTTTGCCGTTTTCGTCCCTGTCCATACCTACGTCTATTACGACTGCGCCCTGCTTGACCATATCAGCGGTTACGAACTTAGGCTTGCCTATTGCCGCAACCAAAATATCGGCGTTAGCGCAAATTTCTTTAAGATTTTGCGTTTTGCTGTGACAAACGGTAACCGTTGCATCGGCGTTCAATAAGAGCATTGCCATAGGTTTGCCTACTATACTAGAACGACCGATTACGACGGCGTTTTTGCCCTTTACCTCAATGCCCTCCCTCTCGAGCATTTTCATAACGCCGTTGGGCGTGCAGGCAACGAGGCAGTCTTCCTTCATACAAAGACTGCCCATATTCTCTTCGCAGAACCCATCCACGTCCTTAGCCTTGGGGATAAGTTTGAGTACCCTCTGTGCGTCAAGATGTGCAGGCAGGGGCAACTGAACCAAAATGCCGTGAATAGCTTTATTATCTACAAGCTCCTCAATAAGCTCCTCAACCTGACTTTGGGTTGCTTCTTCGGGAAGATAATAGGCAAAAGACTTAATGCCTGTCTCTTCGCAAGCCTTAATTTTGTTTCTTACATAGATTTGCGATGCGGGGTTGTTGCCCACGAGCACTACCGCAAGACCTACGTCGCTATTTCTTTCGGCTTTAAAAGCCAAAACTCTCTCCTTAATTTCCGCCCTGATAGCCGCAGAATGTGCTTTACCATCGATAAGATTAAACATTTTTACCCCCTGATACGGCTGAAAGAATACCTGTTATAAACGACGCACTCTTTTCGGAAGAGTACTTGGACGCAAGGTTTGCCGCCTCGTTCATAGATACTTTGTCGGGAATGTCGTCGCAATAAAGTATTTCGGCAAGAGCAATCAATAGAATAGCCTTGTCCGAGGGGAAAATGCGCTTTTCGGGGAAAGATACGGAATGTTTATCCAAAACCTCCAAAAGCTCACCGAGGTGCACATTGATATGCCCCATCACCCTTTCGCAATACGCACGGTCGTCGTCATTTAATGAATCCGAATTGAAAAGAGCAGATTTTAAATTTTCGTCTACAACCGATTCGGAAAATTGAGTAGAATAGATTAATTTAAATAATGTTTCTCTTGCCGTAGTTCTCATAATTTTAACAAAATAAATATTCCCTTAGGGCGCAAAAAGACTGCGTTAAGGGAATATTCTACTTATATTGCTGAATTCTCGGAAAAATCCACGTCCTGAACGTGAACGTCCACTTTAGCCACCTTGTAATTCGTCATAGATTCAACATTGTGTTTGATAGACTGCTGAATCTTGAAAGCCAACGAAGGTACGTTATAGCCGTAGTTAACCTTGACTCCGATGTCGGCAATTATACCCTGTTTGTCAAAGTTAAGCTTAATGCCTTTGTTCTTCGTTGAAAGCAGACTAACGCCCTCAACCTCAGAGATTGCAAGGGCAACTATGCCCGTTA
>JBJFAF010000039.1:0-4960 GCA_051887755.1 Candidatus Coproplasma sp. | reverse complement strand
TTTTAACCCCCGTCATAAACTGTAATAATACATAATATGCAGAGGTGACGATGAGCGATTTTAAAAGCTATAACCAAAACAGACGGAGCGAAAACACCCAAGAGGACAAAAAACAGGAAGATACACGCCGACAGCCCGACCCGCAACAGACGGCGAACTTAGCGGCGGAAATCGCCAAGGCGTTCTACGGGAAAAGTCAAAAGGACGTATGGCAGACCATTCTCGCCCAAGCCGAACAGGGCAAACGGGACGGCACATTGACCAACGAGGATTTGGATAATTTTTATAAGACCGTGTATCCGCTCGTGGACGGGGTCAAACGGCAGAAATTAAAGAGCATAATATCTAAGCTGAAAGAAATTTAGCGGCAAGATTTTAACTTGCCGTAAAAATTGCGGCGCACCGTAGTGCGCCGCAATTACTCTTGCGCCAACCTCTCAGCCGCACGCAGAAAACTCTCGACCTCACGTTCGGTATTGAATGCGGACAGCGACGCCCTTACAAGCCCAGTCGAGCCCAACGCCTCGTGCATTAGGGGTGCGCAGTGCAATCCGCCCCTAACGCAAATGGAGTATTCGTCGGAAAGTCTGTACGCCGCCACTTCGGACTGCATATTTTTGAAATCAAGCGAGATAATGCCGTAGGGATTAGGCAGAGATTTTACTGAAATTCCGCTTATATTTAAAAGCCCGTCGTAGAGCTTAGAGGTGAGGTATTCCGTCCTGTCCCTGTGTTCGTACATATGCGTATTTAAGTACAGCGCACCCTCGCCCAAGGATACGATTGCAGGATAGGACAGCGTGCCGCTCTCCAACCTGTCGGGATAGAATTCGGGCATATCGAGATTAAAGCTCTCGCTGCCCGTTCCGCCGTACAGCACGGGCGAGGGATTGAAACGCTCGGAAAATACGAGTGCGCCGCTGCCCTGTATGCCGAGCATACCCTTATGCCCCGCAACCGCCAACGCATCTATCCCGCATTCGGCGATATTGACGGGGACGTGTCCGCAAGCTTGTGCGCCGTCGCAAATTAAAAGGGTTTCCGCAGGGATAGCCGCCCGCACTTTTGCAATCTGCGGCGCAGTACCCGTAACGTTGGAGGCGAGCGTTATTATTACCGCCTTTGCCCCTGCCGACATACCCGCAAGGGCGGATATATCAATAGCCCCGTTACCGTCGAGCGGGGCGAGCGAAATATTTACCCCCTGCTTTTCCAAGAAGTTTAAGGGGCGGAGTACGGAATTATGCTCCGCAACGGTAGTGACGACTTTATCCCCTGCGTGTAGGACACCGAATATGGCGATATTTAACGCCTCGGTACAGTTCTTCGTAAAAATAACCCTGTCCGCCGAAGGCGCACCGAAAAATTCGCATAAAAGCCTGCGGACGGCGTACACCCTTTCGGCGCAGGCGATAGATAGCTTATGCCCGCTCCTGCCCGGATTTGCGCAAAATTTAAGCGCCGCATGCGTTGCGCTTACCACACCGTCGGGCTTATGTCCGCCCGTTGCCGCATTGTCCATATAAATCATACATACCCCCTGCTGTCGCAAACCTGCGCCGTTTCATATACTATAATAAATATATAACCAAGGAAGAAATTTATGACTGAAATTATAGCGGTTTTCCGCTCACGTTCGCACGCAATTGACTGCAACCGCATTTTAAAGGCGTTAAACGTTCCCTGTTCGCTAATCGGCACTCCTAAGGAGGCTAACGTCGGGTGCGGTCTTAGCGTTAAACTCCCCTACTCCGCCTTTGCAAAGGCAAAACAGGTTATCGCAAGGGAAAACTACCCCTCGTTTGCGGGGTATTTAAAAATTCAATCTATCGGCGGTAAGACGATTATCAATTAACAGAGAGCGGGGCGTAATTGAACGATTTGCCTTGCAAAGTGAGATAAGCTGTGATAAAATACGGGTATGAATAACGACGAGATATTAGGGGAGCTTAAGCGCCTTTACCCCGACGCAAAACCCGCACTGAAGTATACAAGCCCGTACGAACTGCTAATTGCGGTAATACTCTCCGCACAGTGCACGGACGAGAGGGTCAATAAAGTTACCGAAGAACTGTTTAAACAACACAATACGCCGCAGGATATGCTTAAGCTAACGCAAGAAGAGCTTGAAAAGTTTATCTATTCCTGTGGGTTTTACCACGCTAAGGCGGCACATATCCTTTCGGCAAGCAAGGACATATGCGAAAAGTTTGCAGGGGAAGTCCCCGCCGATTTCGACGAGCTTAAAAGTCTAGCGGGTGTTGGTCAAAAGACGGCTAACGTAGTGTGGTCGGTTGCCTTCGGCGGAGATGCGATTGCGGTAGATACGCACGTTTTTAGGGTGTCCAACCGCCTCGGACTTGCAAACGCCGCCACGCCCGAAAAGACCGAACAACAGCTTAAAGAGGCTATACCAAAAGAGGACTGGTCGAAAGCGCATCACTGGCTTATCTATCACGGCAGACGGGTGTGCCATTCCCGCAAGCCCGATTGCGAAAACTGCACTCTTGAAAAATGGTGCGAATACAAAAATAAGTAAAAATTGCGAGGGGTTGCAAATTCTGCAACCCCTCGCCCGTTTAGTTGAAAATGTAATCGTTTAAGCGATAAGCTGTTTGATGTAATTTTTTTCCTTGACGGAAATCTTGCCGTCGATAGCGCAGATTAACAGACTGATAATTATAAGGTCGTCCTTCAACTCCTCGTCCGCCGCACCTATAATATCGAGCATAGCTTTTACCGATTTTTTCAGCTCACCCATCTCGGGACGGAGAGTTTTGGCAACCCCGTTGACGTAATCGTAGGTTACGCCTTCGCCGAATACGGCTTTTAGCAGAGGATACATAAGAACGTACTCCGCCTCGTCGAATTTTCCGTCCGCCACGACGGAGGCAAGTAAGAACGAAGTGAATATTTCTACCGCTCCTTCGCCGCCCGAAACGTTATGTAAGGCAGGTAAGATGTCAGCCGTCTTTGCGGTGATTACTCCCGCATATTCCTCGGGGGAAAGCTCCTCCACGATTTTGCACAATTCATTAAAACTTTTCATAATAAATCTCCTTATTCTATGTAAGTATTATACGTCTTAGCTGTGTCAAAATAATGGCGGCTCTATGTAAAAGCTATAAAAATTTAAATCACACAACTTTAACAAAACTAAAAGTTAAGACGCACCGCTTTAAAACGGTACGCCTTTTAATTTAATATTGAGTTACCACAAGACGACGCCTATAACCGCAAAGCCTGCAATTAATATGACGTTGAAGATAATAACCGAGCTTATGACGAGCCCTGCGATTGCAAGCCCGTATACGCCTTGATACTTCTTTCTTAATATTACGCCCGTAAGGCTTAAGCCGAATGCTGCCCCTAAAAACAGTATTACTATGGGCGACGAGAACGAGCACAGCGCAATAAGGCTGAGTACAAACCCTGCAATGCCGAAGCCGTTTACCCTCTTGCCTTCGTTACGGGCAGGCACATAGCCCGTCGGCTGCACGGGTTGAACGGGTTGAACGGGCATATCGGGCGGAACTACGCCGCCGCAGTTGGGGCAGAATTTTGCATTATTATTAAGCTTACTGCCGCAGTATACGCAGAACACCTTTTTCTCTTTTTCAATCTCTGCGCTTTTCTCTACGAGAGCTGTGCCTTCCCCTTCGGCAGATTGATTTTGCGTTTCAACCGTTTCAGGCTCGGCAATGCCGCCGTCGATATCGCCGTCTACAGGGGGTAATTCGGGCGTAGGCGCAGGGTCGGGTGATTTACCCGTCGGCTGTGCCGAATTTTGCGCCGCCTTCTTTTTCTTGATTGCGCGCTTAATCAAAAAGATAGTAAGCAGAATTAAAGCTAAAACTATGGGTCCGACTAAGAAGAAAAAGCCAAAGACGCCGACCACAATCCACAAAGCCGTACTCGTGCCGCTGCCGTAATCGGGTAATCCCGGCGTTTCGACAGAACACGTTTTAAAGCTAAGCTCTGTGGTGGGAAGCGAAGTAAACGTTGCCGTATAGCCCGTTTCAGTCTTTTTAAACGCACTGTTTTCGGTATCGGCAGGGTCGTAATAGTCGCACTTCTGCATATACTGCGCAGTGTTAATATTGACCGTTAAGTTGCCGAACGCCGCCCATTCCTTTGCAGGCGAGAGATAGTAATTGTATTCGTATATATTCGGGCTGTAGTTGTAATATACCGTGGGATAGAGCGTTGCCGTTACTGCGTTTTTAAAGGTGCCGCCGGGGGCAACCGAAGTTTCGTAAACGTACCACTCGGTAAAGTTGTTCGCATCAGGCGTCGTGCCGTAGCCCGCCCAGACGCCGTCCTTTTTAATCAGATCGAACATAGCGTTGTAAAAGTCGACTTCGCTAATATCGCTCTTGGAATCGTAACTCTTTAAAACGAAATCCTTAAAGGTCGTGGGTTCTAACTTCTTTTCAAGCGTAACCGAACCGTTGACTTGCATATATCTATTAAAAAGCCTGCTAAAGCGTGTAGCCGTCCAGTCTAGATTAGATATATCAAAGTCGTTGCCGAGTACGAAAATAGAAAACTTTGCGCCATTGTTCAAATATATTTCAAAATTGCCGTTATAATCCGTATATCCAAAGAAACGAGTGCCTTCGTTTTCGGGCATTTTAACCCTGAACGTTGCGTATTCGTTATCGGTTGTAAGGTTTACTTTAAACACGTATTCGGTTACGGGTAAATCGGTTTTGAAAAAATCGGTTTCGTAGTAGGTATCCTTGAGCTTCTTGACGTCCTCTTCAAAGGAATTATAGGTGCCGTAGGTGTGGCGTACGGAGTACTCCACGGGCTGACCGTTCACCGTTATGGGGTTTTCAATCTTGCTGATTTTATCACTTTTTTCCACACCTTCCACATAGTAGGGTATCAACCCGATGGGGAACGCCATTTTTGTATTTACGGTGTCCTCGGTGGGGTTATAGAAGGTGTACTCCGC
>JBJFAF010000038.1:0-4962 GCA_051887755.1 Candidatus Coproplasma sp. | reverse complement strand
TGGAGCGGGAAACGAGATTCGAACCCGCGACATTCACCTTGGCAAGGTGACGCTCTACCACTGAGCCATTCCCGCATATAATAACTTCCGCACTGTTCTGGTGGGAGCTACAGGGCTCGAACCTGTGACCCACTGCTTGTAGGGCAGTTGCTCTCCCAACTGAGCTAAGCTCCCGAATGCTTTAATACTATAACAAATCCGTTATTAAAACGCAAGCAATTTTTAATGAAATTTTTTAATTTTTTTAAAATTTTATCGTCTTGTATTTTTGCCCACGCCAACACTCAATATATAGTATATTCGCCGCCGAAATAGCTTGCTACTCTTTATTTTAAAAAGTAAATCTTCCCGTGAAATTACGGCGATTATAAAAAATTTTATATTTTACACCGCTTTCTATAAATATTTAACCGCCTGACCGCAGGGTCAGGTGGCAAGCTTTTCACTTTGCAAAAGCTGTGTCCGCAGAGCAATCGACTGAACGCAGTCGTAAATGTAAGTAGACACACCCTCTGCAATAATGTCCGCCATCTTATAGACGACGTTTAACCTCGTGGCGGAGAACAGCGAATAATTGAACAGCGACTTTTCGGCAACGATACCTAAAACCGAAACTTCGCCGATTTTGTTGAGGCGCTTGTTTGCCCCGCTGCCCGGCGCAAGCGGACGGTTTGCAAGTTTGATAAGACCGATGTCGCCCGCAACTCCCACGGCGGCGTCGATTGCAATTACGGGGCTACCCGGGTGAGTGTTTTGCAAAAACGAGGACATATATTTGACCTCGTGCGCAGTGATGGGCTTTGCAAGAGTACCGTAGACGTAGACATTGAGCCCCTTGAGCTTTTCAACAAGTTTTGTTCCAGTGACCGGTCCGAGAGAATCGCCAACGGACAAATCGCTCCCCACGCACACAACGACGGGAACTTTATCCGTTGAAGGAATAATTTTCTTAAGCACAGTAAAGACGCCGCCGGGCGCAAGAGAGTTATATAAATTAAATGAATATTCCATAATTATCCATATCCTGCCGCACCGAATTTTAATAGTGCAGGCAGTATTTACCACCTTTTTTTACGGTAAAACGCCGAATATTTTCCGCAATGTTATTGACAATTGCGGCTTTAAATATTCCTGCCTACACGACAAA
The DNA here is from genome assembly GCA_051887755.1 of Candidatus Coproplasma sp. GTDB lineage: Bacteria > Bacillota > Clostridia > Christensenellales > Borkfalkiaceae > Coproplasma. The sequence goes on along the minus strand of JBJFAF010000038.1, from coordinate 3,815 downwards.
TTCAAAGGGAGTGCGGCGTAATTTATTAATATGCTTTAATTGCCCATACTGTTATCAGTGCGGCTTACACTTACCATATTTAGTGGTCTATTCGCATATTTATCGCTATTTTCGTTTGTGGCGCAGTTAAAATCAGTCAAGCGCAAAGTCTTTTCTGCACTTGACCGAATTGTCTGCGGTGTGGATAACTTTAAACAAAGTTATGCACAAAAGGGTGTAGTTATCAACAATTTGTGGATAAATTCGTGTGATTTATAGCGGTATATGTTTCACGTGGAACACTTAAAACGTTAAAAAATTTGGTTGAATGTTTCACATGAAACATATTTAGTTTGAAAATTTTTTAAAGCGCAAAGCAAAATAATTAATACATTTGTTTATATTAACTTTTTATGTAATGACAAAATACAGGCAGACTTTTGATTACCATTTGGAAAAACAGGTGAAAAAATAACAAAAAAGCGGTGAAAGCTTAAAATTCTACAATTAAACACTTGAAAACAGCGCAAATATATGATAGAATTACTCACGATAGGCACGTTAAATAATAGAATATTATTTACCGCTTACTTTTATCGTAGAAAAGCGGTTAAATCCGCAAAACTTAGGTAAAAGCTTTGCGCCTCAGTCGTAAAAGATATTAGGCTGAGCAGGATATAAGCTAAATGTCGTAAACGTAATTTTTTATGCGCCGTCGATTTTAAGCAGATTTTTATTCGTTGACTAAACGTGCTAACGGGCAAGTTAAATCAGCTTGATGATTTTAAATGATTGTTATCCTGCGTTAAATAATCGGGCTATTTTTAGATAGACTTTATTTCAAATTCATACAGCTTGCTTTAATAAAAGTTATTACAGCTGACTTAGTTTGGTTTGATTCGCTTTTTCAAGCGGTTGAAAATAAAAATAAATGTGCAGGAGCCTGCACGAATCGAGGTATAAATTGAACAAAAAAAACAGAACTCTAATTTTTGTTGTAATTGCTCTATTTGCCGTTGCAACCGGACTCGTACTGTTTTTCTCGCTGCGTAACACGGGAACTAAGATTTCCTTTGACGTGTTCTGCCAGTACGTTGAAAATAACGAGTATAAAGAGGGCGGGCAAGGCAACCAGCTTATCGGCGGCAGCGATTACAAATTCGTGACCAAAGACGACGGAACGGGAACGCAGACAGTGGTAGAGGGTTATCGCTTTACCGCAAAGGGCTTGCTCGAAAAGAGGGAGACCGCAAGCGATGGAACCGAAAAGTGGGTTAAAGTACCCGTTATTAAGGCGGTATACGTTTCAACCTACAAATGCGTAGGCGCAGTATTGCGAGAGGACGGAAAACTTATCAATTCCTACTACTGCTACGGACCTTCGTTTTACAGTGCGCCCCAAGAGGGCGACCTGTTGTTAAAATGGCAGGGCATGGGCGTTACTACCGAATTTTCCGACCCTAACTCGGGCAGTATTTGGTCGTCGGTGCTCTCTATCGGCGGACTTGTACTCGTATGCGTAGTATTCTTCTTTATAATGCGTTCGGCAATGAACGGCGGCGGAAAAGGCGGAATGAGCTTTGCAAAGACCAAAGCACGAGTTTCTACTAATATAAAGGTGCGCTTTGACGACGTTGCGGGCGCAGAGGAAGAAAAAGTCGAGCTTGCCGAAGTAGTAGAATTTTTGAAACAGCCTAAAAAGTTCTCCGATTTGGGTGCGAGAATTCCTAAGGGCGTACTCTTAATAGGTCCTCCGGGAACGGGTAAGACGCTGTTTGCAAAAGCCGTAGCAGGCGAGGCGGGCGTGCCTTTCTTCTCGGTTTCGGGTTCGGACTTCGTCGAAATGTACGTCGGCGTGGGTGCGTCGAGGGTGCGTGACCTGTTTGACGTAGCAAAGAAAAATCAGCCCTGTATAATCTTCATCGATGAAATCGACGCAGTGGGCAGGCACAGAGGTGCAGGTTTAGGCGGCGGCAACGACGAGAGAGAGCAGACCTTGAACCAAATCCTCGTCCAGATGGACGGCTTTGAGGGCAACGACGGCGTGGTCGTAATTGCGGCTACCAACCGTTCGGATATACTCGACCCCGCATTGACAAGACCCGGCAGGTTCGACAGGCAGGTTTACGTCAACCTACCCGACGTAAAGGGCAGAGAGCAGATATTAAAGGTACACGCACGCAATAAACCCGTTGCCCCCGACGTCAACTTTAAGACGGTTGCAAGGCTTACAGCAGGTTTCTCGGGCGCAGACCTTGCGAACGTACTCAACGAGGCGGCAATTCTTGCGGCTCGTGCGGATAAGAAATTCATAACCAACGCAGAACTCTTCGAGAGTATCGACAAAGTGACGATGGGTCCTGCCAAGAAGAGTAAGGTCGTAACCGAGTCGGATAAACGCCTTACCGCATACCACGAATCGGGTCACTGCATACTTGCAAAGCTGTGCGAAAACTGCGACCCCGTTCACGAAGTAACGATAATCCCCAGAGGGAGTGCGGGCGGCTTTACTATGACTAGGCCCGAAAACGACCGCTCGTACTATTCACGCAATTATATGCTTGACGAGATTTGTATGTGTCTCGGCGGAAGAGTTGCTGAAGAGCTCGTTATCAAGGATATATCTTCAGGTGCGTCGGGCGATATTAAACAGGCGACTAAGTTTGCAAGATTAATGGTTGCAGAGCTCGGTATGAGCGAAAAGCTCGGGCTTATTAGCTACAGCGACGATTCTCAGCCTATGTTTATCGGCAGGGATATGGCGGCACACAACAGCTACAGCGAAGAGACGGCAAAACTTATCGACGACGAGGTAAGGGAAATCGTATCGACCCAGCACGAGAGGGCGGTTAAGCTTTTAAGCGAGAATAGGTCTATACTTGACAATATGGCGAGGGTTCTTATCGAAAGGGAGACCATCTACTCCGAAGAAGTCGATATGCTTTTAGAGGGTAAGTCCTATACAGAAGTTATGGAGTATATGGATACCCACGACAAGATGTCGGAGAACCCTTTCAAAAAGTACGAAAACTAAACTTCGTCGGATAGAGTTTTAAGCTTAAGCTTTGGCATAGTTTTCAAGATTTATAAAATTTCGTCGCCGTATTATTCTTTAAGGTAATACGGCGGCTGAAATTGGTTTTATTCGGCGGCGTTTATAACCGCTTAAGGCTCGATAGGGCGTAGGCTTAACAAGGCTTGAGATTAAGAGCTTATCTTGGGCGTGAGCGGTTTAATTTTAGCGTAACGGTTTTGTTTCACGGGAAACAATTTAACCTGCATTTAAAGCAAAAGTTAAGAGAGTACGGATATGGCAAAAGTAATTTCGTTTACAAACAAAAAAGGCGGCGTTGGCAAGACAACGACCGTCGTGAATATGGCGGCGTACTGCGCAGATTTAGGCAAGAGGGTTTTGCTTATCGATTTAGATAGTCAGGGCAACGCTACGACGGGCTTGGGCTTTTCAAAAAGCGCACTCAAAAAATCGGTGTACGGCGTACTTATCGAAGAGGAGGCAATCGCACAGAACGTCCTTCCCACCGAAGTTCCCCTTTTAGATATTTTGCCCGCCAACGTCGATTTGACGGGGGCGGAGGTAGACCTCGTATACAAACGCAACCGAGAGCAAATCCTTAAGAATGCTTTAAAGGACGTGCAGGACAAGTACGACTACATATTTATCGACTGTCCTCCGTCGCTCGGGCTTTTAACCATAAACGCTTGGGTTGCGTCACAATCGGTTATAATACCTCTTCAGTCGGAGTATTACGCAATGGAAGGCGTAAGCCAGCTTATGAATACAATATCACTCGTTAAAAACCACCTTAACCCAAACT
>JBJFAF010000037.1:0-4987 GCA_051887755.1 Candidatus Coproplasma sp. | reverse complement strand
TCTGCCAATTCCAACATATCCGCATAAGATTTTGCATAAATATTCAATTTTTTACCGCCAACAGGATTCTAAGTCCATCTTGTCTGCCAATTCCGCCATATCCGCCCGTCGCTGCAAGGCAAGTTCAGCCCGCCGATGTATACTGCGTCTTTTGCCGCAGCGTTTAAAACGTTGCGGTTAATATTTTAAAATATATTGCCGTAAATGTCAACGCAAATGCTTTTATTTTACCGCCTAAATTGTTATAATATCGCTATGATACATTATATGGGCGGAGGCGTTATAAGCGAATACGAAAATTTAATTTACTGTTTCGTTTTGATAGAAGACGGGGCGGAGGTAGGCGTTAAGCGTTGGTATATTTCCCCGTTCGTCCTTGTGGGCGTAGGCGATAATGTCGTAGTGCCGTGTGGTACGGGTACTGCAAAGGGCAAAATTTTGCGCATTGAAAACGTCACGGCGCAGACTGCGCCTTTCCCCGTAAAGCGTACGCAGGAGATTTTATCCCTTATAGATTAATTTTAACCTTAACGACTTCTCGCAAGGTTTTTCTTTGCTTGACTATTAAAATACTAAAGAGTATAATGAAAAAAATTATAACGACGACGGAAGAAGGTTTATGAGTTTTTCCCAAACGATAGAAAAATTTAATAACAGCAAAGTAAAATCGTTTGCGGCAAAGGCTTTTTCTTCATATATCTTCCCTTTCGTGACGGCGGCAATCACGCTCGTAAGCTCCATCTTTGGGTTGGAGCCGTTAGTCATTTGGTATATTTGCCTGTGCGGAGCGGCAATATGTTTATGCTGTAAGGACGTGTCGCCCGTTATCTGTCTTTTCGTGTTTATGCACATAATTGTGTCGCTTCAGCACAGCCCCGACAAGAGGGTGGAGTGGTGCGACCCGACTTATATGACCTCGCCCGCCTTTCTTACGCAGGCGGCAGTTGCGATTTTGATTTTTTTAATCGCCATCGTATATCGCATCGTAGACTCTATTATTAAGCACAGGTTTAAAATAACCCCCATATTCATCGGCTTATGCGCCTATTTTACGGCGTTGGTTTTGAACGGGCTTTTTTCAACCAAGTACTATTTTATGGATACCGTATACGGCTTAGGTATCGGTGCGATTATCCTGTTTATGTTCGTGTTTATAAGCGGTAACGTCGTGGTGAACGAGGGTACTTATAAGCGCATAGCAGTCGTGTTCGTCGCCTTTTGCATGACCTTAGCTTTACAGCTTTTACATGCGTATCTTTCCTTAGGAGTTGTTAAAGACGGGGTCATCATCAGGGGATTGATACAGTTCGGTTGGGGTACTTATAATCAATTCGGCATGGTTATAACCATGTGTATTCCCGCATGGTTCTTCCTTGCCGCTAAATGTAAAAAAGGCGTTCTATTTTTGCTCGGCGTGCCGTTTAATTTGGCGGTCGTGGTTTTGGGTATGTCTAGACAGGCAATTTTGATGGCGGGAGTACTTGCCGTGATTTGTTGCGTTTGGTATTTAATCATTGCGCCCAAAAAATATAAGATTTACGGCGGCTCGTTTATGCTTGTTGCCGTGGTAATTGCGCTTATCGTATTGTTAGTTAAAAGAGAAGAGTTTGCCAATATTTTCAAAGACCTTGCGGCAAGCTTTACGACTGGCAGCGGAAGAACGGGTATTTGGCAAGACGGCTTAAAGAAGTTTTTGCATAACCCCGTATTCGGCAACGGCTTTTACGATATTTCCGCAACCTGGCACGAGACGCCGGGATACATAGGAGCAGGGTACGGTTTTACCGAGGCTGTTCCCTTTATGTGCCATAACACATTTATTCAGCTGTTGTTTGCCTGTGGGCTCGTTGGCTTTGTCGCCTATATAGTCCACAGGGTGCAGACGGTGATTTCGCTGTTTAAAAACCCCGATGCGGGCAGATTCTTTTTAATGTTTACGATATGCGGTATACTGTTGACAAGCCTTTTAGATAACCACGTTTTCTATCCTCTGCCGCTGTTTATCTATTCACCTCTGCTCGCCGTGTTTGCCGTTTCGGAAAAGAGGCAAGAGGCGGAGTGTGTGGATAACAAAGAGGTAAAAGAGGAAATAGAGGTTAACTCGGCAGTAGAGGACGTGCCTCAGGAAGATTGCACGGTCAATGCGGAATAAAAGAGTAAGGACATCTGTATGGCGGATAAAAAATTATCGTTAAAAAACTTGATATTCCTTGCATTTATCGCAATAGAGGCGGTAATATACGTCGTATTCAACGTTTTAGCGGCAACGGGCGCACCCGACCCTATTTATCTAAAATACGCAGGCGTACTTCTCTGCCTTGCGGTTTTGTTGACGGTGATTTTTATGCCGGACAGCAGTAGGGACAACGCAGTTATGCTTGCGGCGCTCTTTTTTACCGCAATCTCCGATTTGTTTATCTTAGTGCTTGATAAGTACTACGAAATAGGGCTCGTTACGTTTATAATAGTACAGTCCCTATATCTTTATAGATTATATGCTGATAGGCTTAAAAAGATTTATATCACGCTTGCGGTGCGCCTTGCGGTAATGTCCGCCCTTATAATAACCTTTGCGGCAATAGGCAAAATCAATCTTTTAGTTGCTGAGTGCGCAATCTATATAACTATGCTCGTCGGCAACGTTATAGATGCGTTTATCGTCTGCAAAAAGAGCGTTAAAAATCTTCTTTTCGCAATCGGGCTGCTGTTGTTTTTGGGCTGCGATATCTGCGTGGGTCTCCACAACTTCGGCTCGGTACTCAATATAGCCCTGCCGAGCTGGCTTATTTCTTTCGCCGCCTTTGCAATCTGGGCGTTCTATCTGCCCTCTCAGGTGCTGATAACCTTGTCGGTCAATAAAGGCGGATTTAAACTTAAAACAGTCAGAGAGGTGAACGACGTTGCCGAAGGTTAAACGTGGATTAAATATAAGTTTAACGGTAATTTTTATCGCCGCACTCGTTATATTTATGCTCACCTTTTCAATAGGCGTGCCTATCTATTGCCGATTTTTATACTATATTCAAATTAACACGCTCGACCTGCCCGAAAAGACGGGGTGGAGCTACGACATTATCAAAGAGGCGTACGATGATATTTTGAACTTCTGTACGCTCCCCGGCTACCCCTGCAAGACGGGGCAGTTAAAGCTCTCAAGCGAGGGCGCCGCCCATTTTGCCGACTGCAAAGGGCTTTTCAGCCTCAATTTTTGGGCGCTTTTAGTCTCGGGCGTAATAAGCCTTACGCTCATTCTTTTGAACAGGTTTAAGGTCATCGCTCTCGCCCGTCCGTTCGGTCACGGCGCACAATTGCTTGCGGCAATAATTGCCGTTGCACTGCCTGTCGTTATCATTTTATTAGTGTTAATCGTCGGTTTCGATGCGGCGTTCGAGGCGTTCCACGCAATCTTCTTTCCGGGCAAGACCAACTGGCTTTTCGACCCGAGGGAGGACCAAATAATAAACGTTATGCCGCAGGAATTCTTTATGAACTGTGCAATAATCGTTGCCGTCGCACTTATCGTCTTTGCGGCGGCGGTGATAACTGCGGAGATGTTGATAAATAAAAGGCGCAAAAAATCAAATGGTAAAAAAGGGATAGACCCCGTAATATAGAATAACTATTACAAATTTACAGAGGTTTTATAATATGAAAGAACAGAGTGTTGTCACCGATTTAAGAAAGCAGGTTTTTGCCGAAGTTGCCAAGGTTGCGTACGATTCTACCAACATTGCGGGCGATATAGAGGCAATTCCCTACAAGATAACCCCCGACGAAGTGCCTAAGTACAGGGAAAATATATACAGGGAAAGACAGATTGCGGCAGAGCGCGTACGCCTTGCAATGGGGCTTTCTCTCCGCCCTGCAAATAAGCCCGTACATATTACCGAAGGCATTGCCGAAAGCAATATTGCGGAGAAATATTACGAACCGCCCCTTATGCAGGTTATTCCTTCAGCGTGCGATAAGTGTTCGGACAACGAGTACGAAGTTACGAATATGTGCCGCAACTGCGTATCCCACGCCTGCATAAAAAACTGCCCTAAGGGCGCAATCTCCATCGTGGACGGCAAGTCCTTTATCGACCAGTCTAAGTGCATTAAGTGCGGCAGGTGTAAAGCCGCTTGCCCTTACGACGCAATCGCCCACAAGGTTCGCCCCTGCGCTCAGGCTTGCGGCATTAAGGCAATCTCTTCCGACGAGTACGGCAGGGCGAAGATAGATAACGACAAATGCGTTGCGTGCGGTCAGTGTATGTCCGCCTGCCCCTTCGGTGCAATTGCGGATAAATCGCAAATCTTCCAGCTCATTCAGTCGATTAAGCAGGGCAACAAGGTCATTGCGGCGGTTGCGCCTGCAATCGTCGGTCAGTACGGACCTAAAACTACGTTGGGTCAGATTAAGACTGCGCTTTTAAAGCTCGGTTTTGCAGACTTATACGAGGTTGCAGAAGGCGCAGACCTCGGCTGTATTGCGGAGGCTAACCACTACGTTGACGAGGTCGCAACGGGCAAACTGCCCTTCCTTTTAACGAGCTGCTGCCCCGCTTGGGCGGTACTCGCTAAAAAGCAGTTCCCCGACTTGGTGGGCGAGGTCTCTCAGGAGCTTACGCCTATGGTCGCTACGGCAAGAAAGATTAAGGAACGTTTCCCCGAACCCGAGACGAAGGTGGTGTTCATAGGACCTTGCGCTGCAAAGAAGTTAGAGGCGTCGAGAAGGACCATTCGTTCGTTCGTGGACTTCGTGCTCACCTTTGAAGAGCTCGGCGGTATGTTCGCCGCAAAGAATATCGTGCCTTCAGAGCTTGAAGAAATGCCCCTGAGGGTTACGCACACGACGGGCGCAGGCAGGGGCTACGGCGTAGCCGGCGGTGTTGCGGCGGCTATCGAAAGGACGGTCAAGGAGTACTACCCCGAAACGGAGGTTACGGTCTACCACGCAGAAGGCTTGACCGAGTGCAAGAAGATTTTAACGCTTGCAAAGGCGG
>JBJFAF010000036.1:0-5054 GCA_051887755.1 Candidatus Coproplasma sp. | reverse complement strand
GGTCGCGAATTGCGCCGCCGAGGCAGGTTGCCGCACCGCCGAACGGTTCGATTTCCGTGGGGTGGTTATGCGTTTCGTTTTTGAACATTACCGTATAAATTTGGGGCTCGCCGTCGATTACCGCATCAATCTTAATAGAGCATGCGTTGATTTCGTCGGACTCGTCTAAATTGTTTAAAAGCCCCTGCTTTTTAAGCTTTTTAACCGCAATCGTAGCAATATCCATAAGGCAAGGATATTTGTCGGGACGGGTTGCGTACATCTCAGCAAAAAGCGACCTGTATTCCTTGAGCGCCTTGTTGATATGGGGGTTGTCGCTGTGGACGACGATATTTTTAAGCTCGGTTGCAAAGGTCGTATGGCGGCAATGGTCCGACCAATAAGTATCTATAACCCTTATTTCCGTTTCGGTAGGGTTGCGGTTTTCTTTAATAAAATAATCCCTTACGAACTTCAAGTCGGCAACCGACATCGCAAGGCCCATCTTTGCGTGGTAGATAGCAATCTCTTCGTCGGACATCGCTATAAAGCCCTCGACTTCCTTTACGTCGTCAGCTTCAACCGCAACGTGAGCTAAAGATTCGGGCTTTTCAAGACCGACTTCTTCGCTCTCTACGGGGTTTATAAGGTGATTTTTAATTCTGTTAATCTCCTCTTCGGACGCACCTTTGACTGCGTATACGGTAGCGCACTTGATTAAAGGGCGTTCCTTTTGAGTTAAAAGCTGTACGCACTGTGCGGCGCTGTCTGCACGCTGGTCGTACTGACCCGTAAGGTACGCAATCGCAAAAACGTCGTAGCCCTCGCCGAAGTCTACGTTTTCTAAATAGACGTTATCGACGGGCGGCTCTGAAAATACGCAGGGAACGGCGGCGGCGAACTCCTCTTCGGTAACGCCTTCTACGTCGTATCTTATAAGCTGTCTTACGTCCTCAACGTCAATCTTTAAAAGATTATGAACGTCCTCGGCGACCTTTTTCGCCTGTAAATTAACCTTTTTTTCAACGAAAATTCTGTAAATCATCTTTAACTTAACCCTCACGGTATTTTACGCCGATGTCGGTACGACAAGTCATACCTTCCCAGCTTATATTCTTAACTGCGGCATACGCCTTCTTCCTTGCGTCGTCTACGTCTTTGCCCTTTGCTACGACGTTTAACACTCTGCCGCCGTTTGTTACGAGCTTGCCGTCTTTATACGCCGTTCCTGCGTGAACTATAGTACATTCACCGACGTCGCCGATAGTGATTTCTTTACCCTTTTGATAGTGAACGGGATATCCGCCCGAGGCAAGCACTACGCATACACACGCACCGTCGTCCCACTCGATATTAATATCTGCAAGCCTGCCGTCGGTTACCGCTTCAAAGATATCGAGCAGGTCGGTCTTGAGCATAGGCAAAACCACCTGCGTTTCAGGGTCGCCGAAGCGGGAATTGTATTCGACGACTTTCATACCCTTATCGGTGCGCATAAGCCCGAAGTAAAGGCAGCCTTTAAAGGTCTTTCCCTCTGCGTTCATTGCCTTTACCGTTGGCAACATTATCGTTTCGTATACTTCCTTTTCAAGCTCTTTCGTCCAAAACGGGCAGGGTGAAAAAGTACCCATACCGCCCGTATTCAAGCCCTTGTCGCCGTCGCACGCCCTTTTATGGTCACAGGAGGTAATCATAGGAACTATCGTCTTGCCGTCGGTAAAGGCAAGTACCGAAACTTCTTCGCCGGGGGTATATTTAAGCCCCTGCATACACTCTTCAATTACGATTTTATTGCCGGCAGAACCGAAAGCCTTGTCGAGCATAATCTCCTTTAAGCCCTCTTCCGCCTGCTTTAAGGTATCACAGATAAGAACGCCCTTGCCGAGAGCAAGCCCGTCCGCCTTTAATACTATAGGTGCGCCCTCCTTTCTTACATAGTCGAGTGCGTCGCCGTAATTATCGAAAGTTGCGCTCTTTGCGGTGGGTATACCGTATTTATGCATAAGCTCTTTAGCAAACGCCTTGCTCGCCTCAATCTGAGCCGCCGCCTTGTTGGGTCCGAAACAACGCTTGCCTATGCTTTCAAGTGCGTCGACGAGCCCGATTGAAAGGGGGTCGTCGGGGGTGACTACATAGTAGTCGATTTGTGGATTTGCGAGTGCAAATTCCTTAACCGCATCTATATTCATAAAGTCTACGTTGACGTTTTCGGCTATCTCGGAAGTGCCGGCGTTGCCCTTCATACAATAGAGCTTTTCTACCCTCTTGCTCTTTTTAAGGGCTAAAAGTATTGCGTGTTCTCTGCCGCCGTTGCCTATTACGAGTACGTTCATATCTTCTTCCTTTGAATAAAGTTAATAATTTTAATTAGTGTTTAAAGTGCCTGTCGCCGACGAATACCATAGCTATACCCGCTTTGTTGCAAGCCTCTACGGACAATTCGTCACGGATAGAACCGCCGGGATTGACGATTGCAGTTATGCCTGCCTTGACACACTCTTCTACACAGTCGGGGAAGGGGAAGAATGCGTCGGACGCCATAACGGAGCCCTTAGCCTCTTCGCCTGCATGAGCGATTGCCTGCTGTGCCGCCCAGATACGGTTGGTCTGACCCATTCCGATACCCGTCGTTCTTCCCTCTTTACCGATTACGATTGCGTTCGACTTGGTGTGCTTAACTACCTTCCAAGCGAACATCATCGCCTCAATCTCTTCCTTAGTGGGCATACGGTCGGTTACAACGCCTGTGCCGTAAACCTTGCGCTTTGCGCCTGAAGAAGTGGTAATCTCTTCAACCTCCGCCTTGCGGCTGAACAAACCCATATCCTCGCCCTTTAAAAGCGTTTCGTCGTACTGCTGAACTAATAGTCCGCCGTAGACTTTCTTCATATCCTTAGCAGTTTTCTCTCTTTTTGCTGAAATATTTTCAATCTGCAAAAGACGGATATTCTTCTTCTGCTCGAGGATTTCAAGCGCCTTTTCCGAATACGAGGGAGCCATGACGATTTCAATGAAAATCTTATTGATTTCGTTTGCAGTCGCCTCGTCTACCTCGCCGTTGATGGCAAGTATGCCGCCGTAAACGGATACGGGGTCGGAGGTATACGCCCTCATATACGCCTCGTAAATATCTTTGCCCGTGCCTACGCCGCAGGGATTTGCGTGCTTGCAGGCAACTACCGCAGGGGTTGAACCAAACTCCTTTAAAAGCTCCAATGCGCCGTTTGCGTCGTTGATATTGTTATAAGAGAGCTCCTTGCCCCAAAGCTGTTTAGCCGTAGGCAAGCTGCCAGCCCTGTCAAACTCTTCCTTGTAGAACACAGCCGTCTGCTGGGGATTTTCGCCGTAGCGCATTTCCTGAGCCTTTTCGTATGCAAAGGTCACGCTGTCGGGATATTCTATGCCAAGCTGAGATGCAAGGTAGTTGGAAATAAGGCTGTCGTATACTGCAGTATGCGCAAAAACCTTATATTGTAAATACTTTTTGGTTTCTAAAGTTACGCCGCCGTTTTTCAATTCGTCGATGACTTTAGCGTAATCTTTAGGGTCTACAATAACGGCTACGTCCTGATAGTTCTTTGCCGCAGCCCTTATCATAGTGGGACCGCCGATGTCGATATTTTCGATACATTCGGCAAAATCTGCGCCCTTTGCAAGCGTTGCCTTGAAAGGATAGAGGTTCACGCAGACGATATCTATGGTGTTGATATTGAGCTTTTCAAGCTGAGCCATATGTTCGGGGTTGGACCGCATAGCCAAAAGCCCTGCGTGAACGTTGGGGTGAAGGGTCTTAACTCTTCCGTCAAGGCACTCGGGGAAACCCGTTATTTCGGATATACCGATAACCTTTAAGCCTGCGTCGGTCAACGCCTTTGCCGTTCCGCCCGTCGAGATAATCTCAAAGCCGCACGCAACCAACTCTTTACAAAAATCAACTACGCCTGCCTTATCCGAAACGGATACTAAAGCTCTCTTCTTCATTTCCATAGTTTATATCTCCTTAATTTTTATCCGATTAAATTAAATATTTTGTATGTTGCTTTCTTCTGCATTTTCATTTTCTGCACTTTCTGTTTCAGTGCATTTTGCAAGCGTTTGTGCATTTTTATTACGTTTCGCCTTAATAATGGGACTAACGAAGAAATAGACAATTATACCTGCAATAACAGCGAAGTAAATAAGTTGCGGCAACAATGCCGACATTACCGCAGAATATAAGGTATATTCAGTCGTATAACCGCTTGAAATATAATACGGCTTAAAACTGAGAATTTCATACTTATATGAACTACTATATGCGATATATGTAACTTTACCCTGCATATATTAAAACCATACACTGCAAGCAGATATTAAAAATGCAATAAACGCAACCACAACGATAATAGAAATTACGACGGCTATTCTTTTTACCTTATCTTTTTTGCTGAACAACCAAAGCCCTGCCGCAATAACCCCTAACAAAGAAATTATTGAAGCCACTAAAAGTATAATTGCCAATGGCTTTTGTAATTGGTTATAGGAATTTACCGATTCATACGGGTTGGTTGAATAATATTGTTCAGGACTAAAAGTCGTATAAACAAACATGTCAATAGCGTTGTAAAGACAGGTAATCATACCGACAAAAGCTGCAAAAAGTGCAATAGCGAAAATAACGCTAAAAACTTTATTTGCTTTCATAATTCACCTATAAATCAATCTAAAATAGTAACTTTTCTACCGTCTTTTATTATTTTTCCTTCGCAGAGCTTTTTAACGCAATAGGGCAAGAGCTTATGCTCTTCCTTTAAAATGCGAGCCTGCAACTCTTCGGGGGTATCACCGTCTTTTACCTCGACCGCAGTCTGCGCTATAACCGCACCGCCGTCTGGTATTTCGTTAACAAAGTGAACCGTACAGCCCGAAACCTTTGCGCCGTACTCTAAAACGGCTTTATGCACGTTAAGCCCGTACATACCCGCACCGCAAAATGCGGGTATGAGAGAAGGGTGAATGTTGATAATTTTATCTTCAAAAGACTTTATAAAGCTTTCGGGTATGATTTTAAGCCAGCCTGCCAAAACGACGTACTG
>JBJFAF010000035.1:0-21389 GCA_051887755.1 Candidatus Coproplasma sp. | reverse complement strand
TTTCCATAATACCTACATTATACAATAAACTCAAGTATATTTCAACTGTTTAGGGTGTAAAATTCGCCTAAAATAGCGATACAAAATTTTTGCTCGGGTGCGTTTAAACACTTTATTTTTTATACGGCTTGTGATATAATCACACATAATACATTCGCAATAATCATTTTAAAAGAGGAATTATGGCAAAAGATTCGTTTGTAGAAAATATTGCAGACATTGAAACTGACTTCCCTCAGTGGTATACCGACGTCTGCAAAAAAACTCAGCTCGTCGACTACGGACCCGTAAAGGGCACGATGGTCATTCGCCCCTACGGCTACGCTATATGGGAAAATATTCAGCACGAAATGGACGCTCGTTTTAAATCTACGGGCGTGCAGAACGCATACTTCCCTATGCTTATTCCTATGAGCTTTTTCACCAAAGAGGCGGAGCACGTTGAAGGGTTTGCGCCTGAAGTCGCTGTCGTAACTCACGCAGGCGGCGAAGAGCTTGCCGAGCCTTTGGCAATCCGCCCTACGAGCGAGACGATTATCGGAAATATGTATTCTAAGTGGTTGCAGTCCTATAGGGACTTGCCCATTTTAATCAACCAATGGGCAAACGTTATGCGTTGGGAAAAGACGACCCGTCCTTTCTTGCGCACTTCCGAGTTTTTATGGCAGGAAGGTCACACCTGTCACGCAAGCGAAGAAGAGGCGATGGAAGAGACCATAAAGATGCTTGAAGTCTACAAGGAATTTGCTGAAAACGTCCTGGCGATTCCCGTAATCTGCGGCAAAAAGACCGAAAAGGAAAAGTTTGCGGGCGCAGTCGCAACCTACGGTATGGAGGCTATGATGAAGGACGGCAAGTCCTTGCAGTCGGGCACTTCGCACTACCTCGGTCAAAACTTTGCAAAGGCGTTCGATATAAAGTTCTTGGATAAGGACGGAGTGCAGAAATACGCATATACTACGAGTTGGGGTACTTCCACCCGTATGATAGGTGCGGTAATTATGGCGCACGGCGATGCAAGGGGCTTGGTTCTTCCCCCCAAGGTTGCGCCCTATCAGGCGGTTATCGTGCCGATTGCCGCAAAAAAGGCGGGCGTTTTGGAAAAGTGTGCGGAAGTCAAAGCCCTTTTGGAAAAGGCGGGCGTAAGAGTCGTTTTGGACGATACCGACAACTCCCCCGGTTGGAAGTTCAACGAGTGGGAGATGAAGGGCGTTCCCGTAAGAGTGGAAATCGGTCCCAGAGATATAGAGGCGGGTAAGGCTATGCTCTTCCGCCGAGATACCTGTGAAAAGAACGAGTGCGCTTTAGACGGTATTGAAGAGACGGTTGCAAAACTTTTGGAGATAATTCAAGTGGATATGCTTGAGGCGGCAAAGTGCAGGCGCGATGAAAAAATCGTCCGTGCAAAGGATATGGCAGGCATTTTAGCAGGCGTAGAGGGCGGCAACTTCGTCAAGGCAGGTTGGTGCGGCTGTAGGGAGTGCGAAGATAAAATCAAGGCAGAAACCAACGCTACGGCGAGGGTTATGTGTGAAGAGCTTATCGACGAATACTGTGCAGTATGCGGCAAGAAGGCAAAACACACCGTTTACTTCGCCCGTGCTTATTAATTTAACGGAAATTTTAAAAGAGGTGAGAAAATGAGATATTGTAAAGGTTGCGGCAGTGAATTGCCCGACGGCGCAGTCTTCTGTCCTTCGTGCGGAAGAAACGTACAAAACGACGCTCAGGCGGAAAGGCAGAACAATACATACAATAACAACGCAAACGGCGGCGGTCGTACTTTTGACAGCGAGTACTGCCAGAACGACAACTACCAAAGAGCAAACGGCTATTCAAATCCCGAAAGCTATTCGCCGCTTACTATTTTAGGTTTAGTATTTGCCTTCGTAACTTCGCTCGTCGGGTTGATTTTAAGTATTTTTGCGTATAACGAGGCAAAACGTATCGGCAGCGAAAAGAATATGAGTCTTTCAAAGACGGGCATAATTCTCTCTTCCGTATTCTTGGGTTTAGAATTTTTAGCCGTTATTATATTTTTTGGGCTCGTCATTACAGGCATCGTTATGTATCCGACTTTATTTTAAGAATTAAAAACGTAAAAGTCCTTTTTGCACAAAATGCAAAAGGGACTTTTTTTGCGCTTTTCTATATTGCAAAAGGTGTTATAATGTGTTATACTTAATAATGAGTTATTATGGACGTAGTTAAGGAAAAGTTAAAACTTCTGCCCGAAAATCCGGGCGTCTATATAATGTTGGACAAGTTCGGCAACGTCATTTACGTTGGCAAAGCAAGGGTGCTCAAAAACCGAGTCCGCCAATATTTTCACTCGTCGCCAAAGCCCGAAAAGGTTATGAAAATGGTGGAGAACGTCGCCGATTTCAACTACATCATAACCGCCTCGGAGATAGACGCCCTTGCACTTGAAAACAACCTAATAAAAAAGTATAAGCCTAAATATAATATCCTTTTAAAGGACGACAAGACTTACCCGTATATAAAGGTAGATTTAAGGGAGGAATTCCCTAACTTCTACGTCACCCGCAAAATAAAAAAGGACGGTTGCAAGTACTTCGGTCCGTTTATGGGCGGCATAAATTATAAGGATATTTTAGAGTGCTGTCAGCTTTTATTCAACGTACGCTTGTGCCGTACGGCGATAGGCGAAAAGCTCAAAAGGGAGTGCTTAAACTACCACATAGGCAAGTGTTGCGCCCCTTGCGCCCATAAGATTTCTAAGGAAGAGTACGCTCAAAAGGTCAAGCTTGCATTATCGTTTTTAGACGGCAACTACTCAAAGGCACAGGAAATTTTAACCGAGAAAATGCTTTCAGCAGCCGAGAACGAGGCGTTCGAGCTTGCTCTCGACTACAAAAACAAGCTCTCTATGCTCTCTAAATTAGAGGCGAAGAGAATAACTTCCATAAACAAACCCATCGACGCAGACGTGATAGCGTACGAGACCAACGGCTTATATTCTGCCGTCAATTTGCTCATAACCCGCAAGGGCATAATGCAGGGCGGAACTTCGTTTGCGTTGGACGATGCACACTTAACCTGCGGCGAGGCGCTGACCTCGTTTATAACTCAGTATTACGCCTCTCACGAGCCCCCTGCCGAGCTAATCGTGCAGGACTTCTGCGAGAGAGAGATTATCGAAAACTTCTTTAAAGAGAAGTTAAACAAGTCCGTAACCCTAACCTTTGCAAAGCAGGGCGTAAAGGCAAAACTTTTGGATATGGCTAAGGCGAATGTTTCCGACTATTTGGAAAAGTCGGTGGACAGAATTAAGCATAAGGACGATATGACCGTAAACGCCTGCAAGAGATTGCAGGAGCAACTAAGTCTTTCCCGCTATCCCCGCCGTATGGAGTGCTACGATATATCCAACGTTTCGGGCGTGGATAAGGTTGCGTCTATGGTCGTATTTATAGACGGCGAGGCGGACAAAACCTCCTACCGCCGCTTTAAGATTAAGACGGTAGAGGGCGCAGACGACTTCGCCTCTTTAAAGGAAGTGCTTTTAAGGCGTTTATCCAAGCTCGGCACGGAGGAAGAGGAGAGATTTCCCAAACCCGACCTCGTCGTAATCGACGGCGGCAAAGGACAGCTCTCTTCGGTTAAGCAGGTTTTCGACGAGCTCGACGTCAAGGATATAGACTTGATTTCAATCGCAAAGCAGGACGAGGAGATTTTTACGTTAAATCTTTCTGACGGCGTAAAAATTCCCAAGAGCGATTATTCGCTGAGAATGATTCAAAGAATAAGGGACGAGGCGCATCGCTTTGCCGTAACCTATTTCCGTTCCGTTCACACCAAAAACGCCTTAAAAAGCGTGCTTGACGAAATAGACGGAATAGGCAAACAAAAGTCGGTTGCGCTGATGGCAAAGTTTTCCAACGTGGGCAACATTATGAACGCCACCGAGGAGGAGATTGCATCAACCGAGGGCATAGGTGCAGTGCTTGCAAAAAAGATTAAAGACTATTTAAACGACAACCTAAAATAATTATGAAAGAATTAAACTATAAACTCATCGTTTCCGATTTCGACGGAACGCTTGCAAACTCTAAAAACGAAATACCCCCTTTTGTAGTGGAAGAGGTAAATAACTACGTTGCAAACGGCGGAACGTTCGCCGTGTGTACGGGCAGAATTTTGCCCAGCATTTTGCCCAGGGTAAGGCAGATGGGGTTAAGCGGTTTAGTCATTGCAAGTCAGGGCTGTCAGATTGCGGAAATATCTTCGGGTAAGCTCGTTAAAAACTCAGTATTCTCGCAGGAAGACGCCTATGAAATATGCTCCTATTTAGAGGAGTTGGGCGTTAATATTCAGCTCTATTCCGCCGAGGGGTTTTATTCCAACCTTCCTAAGGATGAACCCCATTTAAATATTTACGAACAGATTATCGGCATAAAGGCGCAATGCTTTGATACACCGCTGTCACAGTTTGCAAAATGCGTTAAACCGCAGTTTTGTAAGGCGGCAATACTCGTAAGGCAGGAAGAGAGGGTAGAGCTTTACGAAAAAATAAAGGTGCGTTTAGGCGAGAGGTTCGACGTAACCTGTAGCGCAAAAGTGCTTATAGAAATTTCACCCCTCGGCGAAACCAAGGGCGGCGCATTGAAATTCCTTGCGCAGAGGTTCAACGTACCTATGGAAAAGACGATTGCCGTCGGCGACAATTTGAACGATATTTCAATGGTGTCGATTGCGGGGCTTGGCTGTGCAGTAGGCAACGGCGAGGAAGAGCTTAAAAGCGTGGCAAAGTACGTTGCGCCCACCTGCGACGAGGGGGCGGTTGCCGATATAATTAAAAAATTCGGGTATAAAAATGATTGAAATTCTTGCGCCTGCGGGCGACGAAAAGAGTGCGTACGCCGCAATTAATTCGGGCGCAAACGCCATATATCTCGGCTTGACCGCTTTTTCTGCAAGGAGCTCTGCGCAGAACTTCGACTTCGAAAGTTTGAAAAAGCTTATATCCTACGCAAAATTTTTCGGTGTAAAAATCTACGTCGCAATGAATACCCTTGTGAAAGAGAGCGAGCTTGAAAGCTTTATTAAAACGGCGGTAGACGTATGGAATATAGGTGCAAGCGCAATCATAATTCAGGATATTTATTTGGGGGCATACCTTAAAAGGCAGTACCCTCAAATGGTTCTTCATCTGTCTACGCAGGCGGGTATCTGCAATGAGTACGGCGCCCGCTACGCCAAAGATTTGGGCTTTGACCGAGTTATCTTAGCAAGGGAAACCCGCCTTGCGGATATAGAAAAGATTGCAAAAATAATTGAAACGGAAGTGTTCGTGCAGGGTGCGCTTTGCACTTGTTTTTCGGGGCAGTGCTATCTCTCCTCGTTTGCAGGCGGTAATTCGGGCAACAGGGGCAGGTGCAAACAGCCGTGCAGAAAGAAGTATAAAATCAACCGCAAAAACTTCGACGAATACGCCTACCGCATTTCACTATCCGATTTGTCGGTGGGGGAGGATATTCAAAAGCTGATAGACGCAGGCGTTGCGTCCTTTAAAATAGAGGGGCGTATGCGCCGCCCCGAATACGTCTCTGCTGCGGTAAACTACTACAAGACGCTTTTGCAAGGTCGAGACGGCAGAGCTCAGCTCTCGGCATTAAAGCGCACATATAACAGGGGCAATTACACCAAGGGGCTTGCGTTCGGTCAGGATAAATCGTTTATATCCTCCGCAGTGCAGGGGCATATCGGAGAGTTCGTCGGCACGGTAACGGTTGAAAACGGAAGATATTTAGTGCGCACCCAAAACCGCTTTGGCGAGGGCGACGGCTTTAAAATTTTAAGGGGCGGTCAGGAAGTTTGCGGCGCATACTATTCCTCGCAGGTCAAAGGCGGGATAGAGCTTAAGAGTTCGACAAGGCTTAAAAGCGGCGATAAGGCGTTTATCACTACGGATGCGGCGCAAAACAGACGGCTTTTAAGCGGCGTGCGTACCCGTAAAATTTTCGTAGTAGTAGAAATACGAGCGGGCGAGCCCCCCGTTGCGACGGTGGACGGCAAAGAGTTTATAGCCGACTTTATCTGCGAGCAGGCGCAAAGCCGCCCGACCACGCAGGAAGATATAGTAAAGAATTTTTCAAAAATAGACAAATACCCGTTTACGGTTGAGTTCGGTAACGTAGCAACGGATGGTAAGTCGTTTATTCCCGTGTCTAAATTAAACGCCTTCCGAAGGGAAGTCTACGCACGGTTTTTCGAGGGCGAGAGCGCTAATTGCAACACGCCTATCGAAAATATCAAACCCATGCCCGCCGTAAATAAATGCGAAAAGAACGGCTTAACCTGCGTTATTGCCGAGAGTTTTAAGGGCGTGATAGCCGATATTGCGGTATTAAAGCCCAACGCATATTCGGGCGACTTGTTCAAAAAAGTCAAGGACTTTAACGGTGAAAAATTTTTATATCTTCCGCCCTATCTTTCGGGCGAGGACGTCAACGCTATAAAAGGGCTTATAACCCCGTTCGACGGCATATATTGCGGGGGTAATTATGCGGTTGCTCTTGCAAAAGAGCTTAATAAAAAGCTATTTGCGGGCGTTGGGTTCAACCTTTCAAACAGCGTTTCAGTTGATAGTTGCCCTGCCGACTATATAGCCATTTCAAAGGAGTTGTCGGTTGCGGAGGCAAAGCCGCTTGCAAGGGCTAACACCTTCTATTTAAGCGGCGGCGATATAAAGGTTATGGACTTAATCTACTGCCCGTTCTCTAAAACCTGCAAGGACTGCGACAGAAAAAAGCAGTACGTCTTAACCGACGAA
Organism: Candidatus Coproplasma sp.; assembly: GCA_051887755.1. Lineage (GTDB taxonomy): Bacteria > Bacillota > Clostridia > Christensenellales > Borkfalkiaceae > Coproplasma. The sequence continues at coordinate 14,593 of JBJFAF010000035.1, read as the reverse complement.
AACGGCAGGGAATTTCCCCTGCGCCGCTACGAAGTAGACTATGCGAAAAACGGTTGCCGTTTCGAACTTTTCAATTGTGCAAATCTTTCCGAGCGCACGCCCTTTACGGGTATGCTATGCGAGCAGGTCATACCGTCTTCTTACTATAAAACGCACACGCAAGGTCACGCAGAAAACCCCGTAACTTAAAACTAAAGCCTGGCCAAACTATTTTGGAAAAATACTATGTCTAATCAAAACTATAACGGACTTGAACTCAATAAAATATTGTCCTCCTGCGCAAGCTTTGCCGTGCTTAATTCGGCAAAGAGGGCTATTTGCGCAACTCAGCCTTCGGGCGATTTGGCGGAGGTGAGAGTCCGCCTTGCGCAGACTGCGGAGGGCGATACCCTCCTGTATAAGTACGGCGTAGGCAAGGTGGAGTTTTTTGACGACGTGGCAGAGCTGCTCGTCCGTGCCTCTAAGGGTTCGGCGTTAAGCTGTGCAGAGCTCTTATCAGTCAACTGCCTATTGCGCTCTGCCCGCACGACTTTTCGTTCGATAAACGCCGCAGGCGAGGACGTAACGCTTTTAAAAAAGTTAATTCAAAACGTGTACTTCGACGAGAATTTGGAGGGCGACATAACCGAAAAGATTATTGCCGCCGACAAGGTTAGCGACTATGCGAGCGACGCTCTTTTTACCATACGCAGTAAAATCAAAAACTTAAACGAGCGTATCCGCTCAACCCTTTCGGAGTATGCGTCGGGCAAGGACGCAAAGTTTTTGCAGGAGAGTTTGGTTACTATCCGTAATGACAGATACGTTATCCCCGTCAAAGCGGAAAACAGAAGTAAGGTCAAGGGATTCGTGCACGACCGCTCCGCCTCGGGCGCAACGTTTTTTATAGAGCCCGAGTACGTCCTCAATTTAAACAACGAACTCATAGCCCTGACCATAGACGAGAGGGAAGAGGTCGAAAGAATTTTAAAAGCACTCTCCGCCCGTGTCGGCGCAATGAAAGATAAGCTCTTGACGGACGTAGAGATTTTGACCGAAGTCGACTGCTGTTACGCCCGTGCGGAATACGCCTATTCAATCAAGGCGGTCTGCCCTCAAGTGAACAAGCGGGGGTATATAAATATCGTCAAGGGGAGACACCCTTTAATCGACAAAGACAAGGTCGTGCCCGTATCGTTAGAGCTCGGCAAGGACTACTCGTTCCTTTTATTGAGCGGTGCGAACACGGGCGGTAAAACTGTAACGCTTAAAATGACGGGGCTGTTCTGCCTTATGGCGGAATGCGGCTTGTTTATTCCCGCCGCATCGGGCAGCGAGGTGTGCGCATTTTCTAAAATCTTCTGCGACGTCGGCGACAGTCAGAGCATTGAAGAGAGCCTTTCGACCTTCTCAAGCCATATGGTAAGCGTTATAAATATCTGCAACGGCGCAGATAGCGACAGCTTAGTGCTAATCGACGAGCTCGGCGGCGGCACTAATCCCGACGAGGGGCAGGCGCTCGCCTCTGCAATATGCGAATATCTTTTAAACGCAGGCTCAAAGGGCATAATCACTACGCACTTTACCGCACTAAAGGAATTTGCCTATTCCTTAGGCGGAATAGAAAATGCGGCAATGCAGTTCGACAGCGCAACGCTAAAGCCGCTGTATACCATCAAAATAGGTATGCCCGGCGCATCTAACGCACTTGCGATTTCAAGAAGGTTGGGTATGAACCCTAAAATTTTAGACAAGGCGGAGGGCTATCTTTCGGACGAGGGCCGCAGATACGATAACGTTATCAAGCGTGCAGAAGATGCAAGGGTGGCTGCGGCAGCCGCACTTGACCGTGCCCAAAAGTTAGAGGCGGAGTGGGCGCAGAAGAGCGAGGAGGCAAAAAAAGCTCTCGCTGCATTAGAGCGGGAAAGGCACAGTCTGTCCGCAGGCGCAAAGGCGGAGAGCCGCCGAATTATCGGCGAGCGCACGGCAAGGGCAACGGAGCTATTATGCGAGCTTGAAGAGATAGTAAATAAAGAAACTATTTCCGACGCCGATTTAATCAAAGCCCGCACGCTTAAAAACAGGATTGCGGACGAGGCGTTCGAGGAGGGCGAATTGCGTTCCGAAATAGGGCTTAGACAGGCTACCAAAGAGGATATAAAAGTCGGTGCGGAGGTGTTCGTGGAGAGTATGGGCGCAAACGGCACGGTACTCTCGTTTAACGTAGCAAAAGGCGAGGCGGAAGTTGCCTGCGGACAAATCAAGTTAAGGGTAAATATCAAAACACTTAAAATAATGCCCAAGCGCAAGGAGAGTAAGCCAGCCAAGGGGTTCACCCCTGCAAAAGAGCGGGTTAAGGTGGTTAAAAAATTCGCCCCCGCAAACCCCGCATTTGAAATAAACGTAATCGGTATGACGGTGGACGAGGCTCTGCCCGAAGTCGAAAACTTTTTAGATAAAGCCATAACCGACAATTTAGAGCAGGTCAAAATCATTCACGGCGTGGGCACGGGCAAACTGCGCAGGGCGATAGCGCAGCTTTTAAAGCGGCACAGGGGCGTTAAGGAATACCGCTCGGGTGCGTACGGAGAGGGAGAAATAGGCGTTACTATCGTAACATTGAAATAATTCATAATATAATTCGTTTCCCCAAAATAAAATAGTAATAGTAATTATTTTTAGGGGCAAACTGTTGAAAAATAGAATTATTTCGATTATCGTAAACGTCGTTCTCTGTTTGGTAGTGGTATCCGTCTGCGTCGTCGGTTTCGGCGGCGGTAAGGCAGAACAGGTGGCGTCAGACGGCGAAAGCGTGTACTACCGTGCGGAAAATCCCTGCGGCGTTTCTCTTATGTTCAACGTGTACGAAAGTACGGAAAACGTCTATAAGATTTTGGACGTATTAGACGAGTATTCAGCCAAGGCGACATTTTTTATGGGCGGTTGTTGGGCGGACGACAATATCGACTGCGTAAGGGAAGTGGCGAAAAGGGGGCACGAAGTGGGCTCTCACGGGTACTTTCATAAAGACCACTCCAAACTCAACTATTCCCAAAACTTAGCCGAAATCCGCCCGAGCGTTAAGCTTTTGAACGCAATGCTCGGCGAGGAGATTAGCCTCTTTGCGCCGCCCTCGGGGGCATTTTGCTCTGCGACGGTTACGGCGGCGGAGGCGTTGAATTTAAAGACCATTATGTGGTCGAGGGACACAATCGACTGGCGTGACAGCGACGTTTCTCTCATATACGAGAGGGCGACTAAAAACCTTTCAAACGGCGAGTTTATATTAATGCATCCCAAGGACGTCACGGTTAAAGCTCTTCCTCAAATTTTGGAGTATATGAAGAAAAATTCTTTAAACGCAGTGACCGTTTCGCAGAATTTATAAAACGCACTTATTTACGGTAAGGAGAAAATAAAATGGTAAAGTATAAACAATTTGATAACGGGATAAGGCTGATAGTTAAGCAGATGTCTGGGCTTATGTCCGTTTCTATGGGCATAATCGTCGGCACGGGTGCGGCGTACGAAAGCGATAGCGAGGACGGCATTTCACACTTTATCGAACATATGATGTTCAAGGGCACGAAAAAGCGTACCGCCTTTCAGATTTCGGATAGAATGGATGCAATCGGCGCACAGGTAAACGCCTTTACGTCAAAGGACGTAACCTGCTACTACGCAAAGTCTACCTCTAACCATGCGGAAGACGCTTTTGAAATTCTCTCCGATTTGTTTTTGAACAGCGTATTCCCTGAAGATGAGATGGTAAGGGAAAAGGGAGTCGTTATAGAGGAGATTTCTATGAACGAGGACACGCCCGACGACTTGTGCTTGGACTTGCTCTCTCAGGCGTTTTTCGGGCAAAAGAACTACGGCAGGAATATCTTGGGCAGTAAGGACAACGTGTCGGGCTTTACGAGGAAGGATATAAAAAAATACCTCGACGCCCGTTACACTCCCGACAATATAGTTATATCTATGGCGGGCAATATCTCCTTCGAGCTTGCTGAAAAAATGGTGGCGAAGTACTTTGAAGGTATCCCTGCAAAGACGCTTGAAAAGAGGGATTTAAACGTAAATTTAAACTATTCTAACCTCTTTAAAAAGAAGGATATAGAGCAAATTCACGTCGCCGTCGCTTACCCCTCTATGAAGAGGTACGAGAGGCTCTGCGACGCAACGCAGATTATGAACGCCGTCTTGGGCGGCAGTATGTCCTCTCGCCTTTTCCAGACTGTGCGAGAAAAGCTCGGGCTTGCGTATACAGTCTACTCGTATGTGAGCTATTACGAGCAGTCGGGTGCGCTAACCGTCTACGCAGGCGTAAACGCCAAAAACTTTTCTAAGTCAGTGGAGGCAATCGCCGAGTGTATAGCCGATTTAAAGAAAAAGGATATGACGGAGGACGAGTTTAAAAGGGGCAAGGAGCAGATGCTCTCGTCGTTAGTCTTTGCTCAGGAGAGTACGAGCTCGCAGATGCTCTTATACGGCAAGGAGCTGTTATATTCGGGTAAAATATTCGACTTTGAGGAAAAGGTTGCAAACCTTAACGCCGTGACCCTTGATAACGTCAACGAGGCGATAGAGTACAACTTCGACGCAAAATACAGGGCGTCTGCCGTAGTCGGAAACGTGGACAAGCCCCTTTTCTAAGAGAAAATGGAAAAGGTCAAGGGATTTGCCCCCTATTATAACGGCGACAGCAAGGTACTTATTTTAGGCAGTTTTCCCTCCGTAAAATCGAGGGAGCAACGCTTTTATTACGGCAACGGGCGCAACGCCTTTTGGCGCATACTCGCAACCTTTTTCAGCGAGACTGCACCTCTAACTTTAGATGAGAAGAAGGACTTTCTTTCAAGGCGTAAAATTGCGCTGTGGGACGTCGTTTCGGAGTGCGAAATAGTCGCCTCCCGAGACGAAACGATAAAAAATTTCAAGATTGCGGATGTAAAAAACTTGTTGCAAAATGCGCCGATTGAGTATATACTGATAAACGGCGGTAAGGCGTACGAGATATTTATAAAGCATTTTTCCTCTCTGTCCGTGCCGTACGAAAAAGTGCCGTCAACGAGCCCTGCAAACGCAAGGCGGAACGACGAGGATTGGTATGGGGCTTTACGAAGAGCTTTTAGCCGAGCTTAAAGGCTTGTCCGACGGCGAATATGCCGCCTTTCACAGCAGACTTTTACATAATCCGAGCATAAACGTAATCGGCGTACGCACGCCCGTTTTGCGCTCGCTCGCAAAAAGTTATGCCATACGGTTTGAAGAGCTTTTCGCCTTACCGAAAGAATATTACGAAGTCACCTTTTTAAAGCTTATTGCCGCCTCGTCCCTTCCTTTCGAGAAGTTTATAACAATCGTGGACGGCTGTGTAGAAATTATAGACAATTGGGCGGCGTGCGATTGCTTTAAGGCGGCTTGCATAAAAAAGCACAGGGAAGAGTTTTTGCCGTTTATCGAGGCATATTTAGGGGTCAACGGGGAATTTTATCAACGCTATGCGCTCGTAACGCTGCTGCATTTTTACGTGGAAGAGGGGTATTTAGACCTGATTTTCGAGAGCGTGGAGAGGGCGGACAGAGCCTATTACTACGTCTATATGGCGGCGGCGTGGCTTATTGCAGAGGTGTTGGTAAAGTATTACGATATAGGCGTTGAATATCTAAAACGAGGGAGATTAGATATAAAAACGCATAACAAGGCAATTGTAAAGGCGTGCGAAAGCTATCGCCTAACGAACGAACAAAAGACGGAACTTAAAGGGCTTAAACGCTCTTAAAATAAGGTGGGAATATGAACGTTACTGAACGACTTACGCAGGAATTCAACTTAAAAGCCGAACATGCGCAAAACGTGGTCAAGCTTTTGGACGAGGGCAACACGATACCCTTTATCGCCCGTTACAGAAAGGAGATGACGGGCGGTATCGACGACCAACTTTTAAGGCAGTTTGCAGACAGGTACGAGTACCTGACCAACCTCGAAAAGCGCAAAGCGGAGGTTGCCGCCGCAATCGAGGAACAGGGCAAGATGACGGACGAGGTTGCCGCCGCAATTGCCGCCTGTACGACAATGACGGAGATAGAGGACGTCTACCGCCCCTATAAGCAGAAGAAAAAGACTCGTGCCTCTGCCGCAATCGAAAAGGGTTTACAGCCCCTTGCCGAATTTATTTTGGCGCAGGAGGGTGACCCGTATGCGGAGGCGGAAAAGTACGTCGACCCCGAAAAGGGCGTCGAAAATGCTCAACAGGCAATTCAGGGCGCAAAGGACGTAATCGCCGAAGTCATTTCGGACAATGCGGAACTCAGAAAAAAGCTCCGTACCCTTTTGGAAAATCACGGCGAAGTGCAGGTCAAGCTCATTAAAGACGACGGCAAGGGTACTTACGATATGTACGCCGACTATGCCGAGCTCGTGCCTGAAATTAAAAACCACAGGATTCTCGCCATAAACAGGGGCGAAAAGGAAGAGTGCCTTCGCGTTAAAATTGCATTCGATGCGGATATGGCAAAGAGAGTGTGCGCCGCAAAGTACGTTCACAGCAAGGGCGACTGCGCCGAGCTTATAAAGGAGGCGGCGTCCGACGGCTACGACAGGTTGATTCAACCGTCTATAGAAAGGGAAGTGCGAGCCATTTTAACCGACAGGGCGAGCGAGCAGGCAATTCATATGTTCGAAGTCAACCTCCGTCCCCTTTTGCTTCAGCCGCCCGTAAGGGATAAAGTCACCTTAGGGCTTGACCCCGGTTATAGAACGGGCTGTAAGGTGGCGGTTGTAGACGGTACGGGCAAGGTGCTCGACACCGACGTAATATTCCCCGTACCCCCTCACGAAAAGATAGAAGAGAGCAAGGCGACCATTAAACGCCTTGTCAAAAAATATAACGTAGACGTAATTTCAATAGGTAACGGCACGGCGGGCAAGGAAACGGAAATTTTCGTCGCAGACCTACTTAAAGAGCTCGACCGCCCCGTATCCTACGCAGTCGTAAGCGAAGCGGGCGCAAGCGTCTATTCGGCAAGCCCCCTTGCGGCGGAAGAATTCCCCGAATACGACTTGACCAAGCGTTCGGCAATCTCGATTGCAAGGCGTCTTCAGGACCCCCTTGCCGAGCTTATTAAAATCGACCCCAAGTCCATAGGCGTAGGGCAGTATCAGCACGATATGGATAAAAAGCGCTTAGACGCCGTTTTAGGCGGCGTGCTCGAAGACTGCGTAAATAGCGTTGGCGTAGATTTAAACACCGCAAGCGCATATCTATTAAAATACGTTGCAGGTCTCAATTCGGGTACGGCAAAAAATATCGTAACCTACAGGGAAGAAAACGGCAAGTTTACAGAGCGTAAACAGCTTTTAAAAGTACCCAAGCTCGGCGCAAAAGCGTACGAGCAGTGCGCAGGCTTTTTAAGGATAACCGACGGCAAGAACGTCTTCGACAACACCGCCGTTCACCCCGAAAGCTACGGCGGTGCGGAAAAACTTTTAAATCTCTTCGGCTATACTGCGGACGACGTGAAAAACGGTAACGTCAAGGATTTGCCCGTTAAGATTAAAGAGTACGGCGCAAAGAAGGCGGCAGAGCAAAGCGGCCTTGACGAAGCGACTATGCACGACGTCGTGACCGAGCTACTTAAGCCCGGCAGGGATATCCGCGACAGCCTTCCGCCCCCCGTACTTCGCAGGGATATTTTAGGCATAGAAGACTTAAAGGTGGGAATGGTGGTAGAAGGCTCTGTGCGCAACGTGTGCGACTTCGGCGCGTTTATTGATATAGGCGTTCATCAGGACGGGCTCGTGCACGTATCCGAAATAACCGATAAGTACATCAAGCACCCTTCCGACGTTTTAAAGGTCGGTCAGCATGTAAGCGCAGTTATAATCAATCTCGATATAAAAAAGCAGAGAATAGGTCTTTCAATCAAACAGCTTAAAAAGTCTAAACAGGCGTAAAAGTACAAAAGGGCGGAATATGTCACTACAGTTTGTAATGTCATAAAAACTCTTGACAAATTCTTAGCGTTGTTTTATACTAAAAATGCAAATTAAATAATAATTAGGAGAAAATAATAATGTTTGATAAAATTGCTGAAATGCTTGCAGAACAGCTCGGTATTCCCCAGTCTAAGATTACTTTAGACAGCAAAATCGTTGATGACCTTGGCGCAGATTCTTTGGACGTAGTAGAGCTTTTGATGCAGCTTGAAGACGTAACGGGCAAGACCGTTCCCGACGAAGAAGTTACCAAAATCAAGACCGTCGGCGAACTCGTAGAAGTTATCGAAAAATTATAAATTAAACATAACGTAAAAAAGAGTGTGTTTTGCACACTCTTTTTTTTACGCCCTTTTACCGATAAAACGGTAGGGTCAACCCAAGGCAATGTCCAAAATCATCATAAGCGCAAACCCGAAAATCACGCCGATTGTCGCCTTTAGCTTATCGCTTGCAAAGCTTTCCGGCACTAATTCTGAGCAGACTACCGCAATCATCGCCCCCGAAGAAAAGGCGAGCGCAAACGGCAGTATGCCGCTGATAAACGAGACGGCAACCGCGCCTATAACCCCTGCAACTATTTCTACCGCGCCCGATAGCTGACCAATAAAAAAGCTTTTAAACCGCCCCATTCCGTTTGCGCGCAGGGGGAACGCCACGCACATACCTTCTGGAAAGTTTTGAATACCTATCCCCAAGGCAAGCATTAACGCCGCCACGACGCTTGCGCCGCCGCTTTGAGCTATTGCGCCGAACGCCACGCCCACCGCCAAGCCTTCAGGTACGTTATGAACGGTCACGGCAATGCACATTACGGCGTTGCTTCTGTTCTTTTCGCTGCGTTTTTTAGTAAATAGCTTAATTAGCGTATCGCACAGAATAATTATTAAACCGCCTGCCACGAACCCTGCCGTAAGGATAAGATAGGAGTATTCCCCGCCCTGTTCTAAGGCGGGCAACAGCAGGGAAAAGAAGGAGGAGGCGAGCATAATTCCCGCCGCACCTGAAAGCATAAAGCAAAACGCAGTCTTTCCAACCTTTTTATAGAAAAAAACGAGCGATGCGCCCAACGCCGTCATTAGGTAGGTAAACGCCGTGGCGAGCAGAGCCTGTAAATAACCGTCAAGTGAAGTAAACCAATCCAAAAGCCTTTGCCCCTGTAAAATTATTAGCCCAAATATGGCTATGCCCTATATATTATGCAAAAGCCCGCCTTTGCGGTTAACGTTTTATCTTAACTCTATTAGTCGTGTATAATTTTTTACGCATTTACCAAACTATGGGTATGGAAAATAAAAGTAAAACGAAAGCCGTTCGCCCGTCCGTAGTGGTCGTGGGCGGAAGTTCGGGAATAGGCTACGAAACCTGCAATCGCTTAGTAAACCGTGGTTGGGCAGTTACCAATATTTCACGCACGCCCTGCAAAAACGCAAAGGTCAACAATATTACGGCAGACGTCGCTTACGGGTCGGAAGCGTTCGACGCAATAGGCGCAACAGCCAAAAAATTCGGCTTGACCGCACTCGTGTACTGCGCAGGCTTTTCTATGGCGGCGCCCATCGAACACGCCAAGGAGAGCGACTATAAATACCTGTTCGAGGTAAACTATTTCGGTGCGCTCAAGGCTATGCAGGCGGCAATTCCTCATATGAAAAAGAGGGGCGGCAAGATGGTCTTAGTCGGCTCGTTAGGCGGCGACGTGCCCATCGTGTTCGACGCATTTTACTCGTGCAGTAAAGCGGCGCTCGAAATGCTTGCCCGCAGCGCAACCTTAGAGCTTTCGCCCTATCGCATATCAACGACGGCAATTCTGCCCGGCGGCACTTCCACGAACTTTTCGTTCAAGCGCAAGGTCTATTCGGAGGAGGAGAACGGCTCGTACTCCAAACCCGTAAACAGAGCGGTCGCCGCACTCGCTAATATGGAGCAGAGCGGTATGAAACCCTGTCGTGTGGCGGAGGATATCTACGACGTCCTAACCGAAGAAAACCCGCCTATTATCAAGACTTGCGGCGCAAAGAACACCGTTAAAAGGTTTGCCACGAGGGTAATGCCCGAAAAACTTACGGCGTATTTAAACGCCAAAATGTTCAAGCAGTAGTCGGGGTGTAAAGGGTGAGAAAGGAATACGATTTATCCCGCCGCGACGAGAGGGAAACGCTATATAAAGGAGTTAAGCAAACGGGGCAGAAAAATGACGGGAAAGCATAGGGATAATTACAACGCCAACTATTTAAACTACGTCAATGCGCAGGACCCGCCCACTAAGCATTTTAAGAACTGCTTAGCGGCTTTCGGCGTCGGTGGATTGATTTGCTGTATCGGTCAGTTTTTTCGCTATATGCTTGAATTTGCAGGGCTATCGGGGGACGTGCTTGCGGGCTCAGTCTCGGCGATACTCATATTTTTGGGCTGTCTTTTGACGGGCGTGGGCGTATACGACAGGATAGGCAGGTACGCAGGGGCGGGCTCAATCGTGCCCATTACGGGTTTTGCAAACTCGGTCGCCTCCCCCGCAATCGAGTTTAAAACCGAGGGTTGGATATACGGTATGGCGGCTAAGATGTTCACCGTCGCAGGTGCGATTATCGTATTCGGCGTCTTTTCGGGAGTGCTCGTCGGGCTCATATATTCGTTTATTTAGTCAAATATGTGTAAAATTACACCAAACCACAATATATTGTGTTTTGTCAAAATTTTTCAATCAACATTTTGAATTAAAACTATTGACAATATAGAAAGCCGTGTGCTATAATCAAATCACAAATCAAGGGTGCGCCATAACTGACGAAACAAAAGCGGGGGTTACCGCAGGGGAGTGGCGTAAGGCAAATGTGTTAAACGATTTTCGCCTGTAAAACCTTTTAAGCCGTTCGTCTGGGCACATTTACTTAAACCGATTAAGTAGATTGCCCTGTTTTTTTTCAAGGTAGTAAAGGGGGAAGGCGTATGATAGGGCGTATTCATTCATTTGAATCGTTTGGTACGGTCGACGGACCTGGCATCAGGTTCGTAGTATTTATGCAGGGCTGCCCTATGCGCTGTAAATACTGTCACAATCCCGACACTTGGTCTATAAGCGGCGGCACGGAATATTCTGCCGAGCAGGTTGCAAAAAACGCCCTTCGCTACAAAAACTATTTTGCGAACGGTGGCGGCGTAACCGTCTCGGGCGGCGAACCGCTTTTACAGGCGGAGTTCGTCAAAGAGCTGTTTACCATTTTAAAGGTAAACGGAGTCCACACTGCGTTGGACACGTCGGGGGCGGTGTTCTCCAAAGAGGACAAGGGTAAATTCGACGACCTTTTAAAGGTTACCGACCTCGTGCTTTTGGATATAAAACATATCAATCCCGAAGAGCATAAAAAGCTCACGGGGAGAGTTAACGAAAATATTTTAGCTTTTGCCGAGTACCTTTCTCAAACGGGCAAACCTATGTGGATAAGGCACGTCTTAGTGCCGCAAATTACCGATAAGGACGAGTATTTAGAGGAGCTTGCAGCCTTTATAGACGGCTTGAAAACCGTTGAAAAAGTCGAAGTTCTGCCCTATCATACGATGGGTGCGGTCAAGTATAAAAAACTCGGGATAGAGTATCCGCTTGAAGGGATAGAGCCGCCTACTGCGGAAAGGGTACAGCACGCAAGGGAAGTGCTTTGCAAAGGGTGATAATTTGAAAGATTTAAAGGGAAAGTGTTTAATCGAAATCGGCGGCGACAGCTGTGCGAGCTGTCTTGCGGTTATGCCTAATTGCAGGCAGGTAGCCGATATGTTCGGTTTGAACTTCGTCAAGCTCGACGTGGAAGAGGACGAGGAGCAGGTTAAAAATTTTAATGTCGAGCGTATTCCCACCATAATATTGTGGGACGAAGGCAAAGTTTTGGCTAAGTGTTCTGGCTATCAGCCGCAGGAAATTTTGGAGCTCTGGGTAGAGGCAAAGCTTAGCTGACCGCCGCAAAAATTTAAGGAAAAACGATAGTTAAGAGGATAATAAGATGCAGTTTGAACAATGGGAGGGCTTCGTACCCGGCAAGTGGTGCGACGACGAAGTAAACGTAAGGGACTTTATTCAGCATAACTACACCCCTTACGAGGGCGACGGCAGCTTTTTGGAGGACGCCACCGAGGCGACTAAAAAGCTGTGGGCAGAGGTTATGGACCTTACCAAAAAGGAAAGGGAAGCGGGCGGCGTATTAAAAGCCGACGTAAGAACCATCTCTACGCTGACGAGCCACGGTGCGGGCTATATCGATAAGGATTTGGAAAAAATCGTAGGACTTCAAACCGACGAGCCCTTTAAGCGTGCCCTTCAGCCCTTCGGCGGTATCAAGATGAGCGAACAGGCGCTCAATATGTACGGCTACGAGCTCGACAGCGAGGTCAAGGACATATTCACCAAATACCGCAAGACGCACAACGACGGCGTTTACGACGCATACACCCCCGAAATGCGCCGTGCCCGTACTGCACATATCCTCACGGGTCTGCCTGATACCTACGGCAGGGGCAGAATCGTCGGCGACTACAGGAGGGTTGCGCTTTACGGCGTGGACTACCTCATCGAGCACAAACAGCGTGATAAGGATTTAATGCTCGGCGATATGACGCCCGAAAGAGTAAGGGATAGGGAGGAGCTTTCCGACCAGATTAAAGCCCTCAACGCCTTAAAGCAGATGGCGCAAATCTACGGCAAGGACATATCCAAACCTGCCCGCACTGCGCAGGAGGCAATCCAAGCGCTATATTTTGGCTATCTCGGTGCGGTAAAGGACCAAAACGGTGCGGCGATGTCCATCGGCAGGAACTCTACCTTCCTCGACATCTACATCGAGCGTGACCTTAAAAACGGCGTTTTAACCGAAAAAGAGGCGCAGGAGCTGATTGACCATTTCGTTATGAAGCTTAGAATCGTTAAGTTTATGCGTATCAAGGACTACAACGAATTATTCTCCGGCGACCCTACATGGGTAACAGAATCTATCGGCGGTATGGGTATGGACGGCAGAACGCTGGTAACCAAGAGCTCGTTTAGAATTTTGCACACTTTAAAGAACTTAGGTCCCGCACCCGAACCCAACCTTACCGTGCTTTGGTCAAAAAATCTGCCTGCGGCGTTCAAAAAATTCTGCGCAGAGACGTCTATCGAAACTTCTGCAATTCAGTACGAAAGCGACGATTTAATGAGACCCGAAATGGGCGACGACTATTGCATCGCCTGCTGTGTAAGCTGTATGAGAGTGGGCAAGGATATGCAGTTTTTCGGCGCAAGGGCTAACCTTGCAAAGTGCCTTTTGTACGCAATCAACGGCGGCGCAGACGAGCTTACTAAGGACAAGAAAACGGGCAAACCCCTGCAAGTATCCCCCAAATACGCACCGATTATCGGCGACGGCGCACTCGACTATAACGAGGTTATCGAAAAGTACGAGCAGATGATGGATTGGCTCGCAGGTCTCTACGTCAACACCTTGAACCTCATTCACTATATGCACGATAAATACTCCTACGAGGCGCTTGAAATGGCGTTGCACGACACGAACGTCCGCCGTTTCTTTGCGACGGGCATTGCGGGCTTAAGCTGTGCAGTGGACTCTCTTTCGGCAATCAAGTACGCAAAGGTATATCCTATCCGCAACGAAGAGGGGTTGGTGGTAGATTTTAGGACGGAGGGCGACTTCCCTAAGTACGGCAACAACGACGACAGGGCGGATAGTATCGCAGTCTGGCTCGTAAAGACTTTTATGAACAAAATCCGCAGTCACTACACCTACCGAGAGAGTATTCCCACGACTTCCATTTTGACCATAACTTCTAACGTGGTCTACGGCAAAAAGACGGGTAACACTCCCGACGGAAGAAGGGCGGGAACGCCTTTAGCGCCCGGCGCAAACCCTATGCACGGCAGGGACACGAACGGTGCGTTAGCCTCGCTCGAGTCGGTTGCAAAACTCCCCTACGAGTACAGCAGAGACGGCATTTCCAACACCTTCTCGGTAACGCCCGCAAGCTTAGGAAAGGACGAGTAATTGTCCGTACAGTGTAATTATAATCAAAATAAAAGGAGAAAATATTATGTCAAGAGCAGATAATTTAGTTACTATGTTAGACGCATACGTCGCTGATGGCGGTCACCACTTAAACGTAAACGTCTTCAACCGCGATACGCTGTTGGACGCACAGGCGCACCCCGAAAAATACCCTCAGCTCACGATAAGGGTATCGGGCTATGCGGTAAATTTCAATAAGCTTACTAAGGAACAGCAGGACGAAGTAATCTCTCGTACCATTCACGAAAGCTTATAATCCGCGTATAAAAATTAATTTTTTCGAATAAAAAGATACACCGTTCGTAATTTTTCGTTCGGTGTGTCTTTTTTTATTAAAAAAGACCTTTTTAGCGTTTACTTTTAAATTGCTATATGCTATAATTACACTTACCAAATTATATAGTTAGGCGTAAATCCCCATCACTAATAGTGGGCAAAAAGCTTCATTCAAGAAAATAGTGCAAGAAAATAGTGGTAGAGATTGTTATGCCTATTAAAAAAACGGGGTAATGATATGGCTGAAATTATCAACGGATTGCGTATCGAAAAGGCGACTGTTTTAAGGT
>JBJFAF010000034.1:0-5147 GCA_051887755.1 Candidatus Coproplasma sp. | reverse complement strand
CAACCTCTACGGCAGATACGACTAAATCGGGCGAACTCACCATCACGGTAGAGGCAGCGGTTGAAAGCGTTGCTATAAGCGGCGAAACGTCCGTTGAAAGAGGCGCAAAGATTACTCTTACTGCGGCAATTACCCCCGCAGAGGCAGAGCAGAGCGTTACTTGGTCGATTGCCGAAGGCAACGATTATGCAACGATTAACTCCGAAACCGGCGAGATTACGGGCGTAGCTATCGGTACGGTCGTGGTCAAGGCTACTTCTACTAAGGACACCACGAAGTCGGCTACCTATACCGTAAACGTTGTCGTAGAGGCTCATGCTCATACGTTTGCATCCGAGTGGTCTTATAATTCGCAGAATCACTGGAAGGTATGTACATACGACGGCTGTACGGAACACGACGAAGAGGGTGCGCATCAGTTAGACGAGGATAAAAAGTGTACCGTCTGCGGCGCACAATTCAAGGACGCTGTTTTTGAATTGATTCCCAGCAACCTCGACGCAACTACTTACGCCGACGGACAGAACGTTGGTATATTCACTATTCTTCCCACGACGACGATTCGTAACCGTGCTCGTGAGAACTACGAAGTTTACGACTTAGATGGTAACAAGGTTGAAACGGGCTTTACCGCAACCAAATCAGTACAGTACAACGGCACTAACCGTGGTATCGGCATAAACGCACCCGCTCCCGGTAAGCTTTCTATTTATCTCGACAACGGTTCAAGCTCACTTGCCGAAGGCGATTTCCAGACAATCGTTCTCACTAAGCCCGACGGCACTTCGGAGACGATTTCCTATCCCGCAAAGAAGTTGCGTGTTTTAACGCTTAACTTAGAGCAAGAGGGTACTTATACCATTACGAGAGGCAGTGGCGGCACGACGGATATTTACTACGCTAAATTCGAGGCGACCGTTCCCGTAACGCCCATTGAAAAAATCAACATCGCAGACGAAGGAACCGTTGAATATCTCATCGGTCAGGCGTTCGATAAGAGCAAATTGCAGGTTCAGCTTATCTATACCATTACGGGTATGGTAGAACCTATCGACGTAAACGACGCTCACCTTACGATTGACTCCTCCGCATTCAACAGCGCTCAGGCGGGCAAGTATGCGATAAACGTAACCTACACGGACGAGAAGGGCAATACTTTCGACGCTACTTATAACGTATCCGTTTACGACGTTGAGGCGCTCGAGCTCGGTTTCAACGCAATCAAGCAGGGCAGCGACGGCTATAACGGCACTTACGAGAACGTATCCGTTCAGCAGTTCTACTTCGTTGGCGATACGATTGACTTAAGCGGTATGACCGTAAAGACCGTATTCAACGGCGGCGCAGAGAAGAATATCGTAACGTCAGGCTATACGACCAACGTTGCTACCATAGATATGAGCACTCCCGGCGTTAAGGAAGTGGTCGTAGGTTGGGGCGACAGCGAGACGATTGTTGCAAAGTTCAATATCTACGTTGCAGAAAAACCTACGACTATCGTCGGCGATACGATTACCCTTAGCGTCGATGCGGCGACTCAAGCAGCCGATATCGGCACTCTTAACGGCGATAGCGTATACCGTTTCAAGACTATAACTCAGGCTCTTGAATTCCTCGAGGGCTTAGAGCTTGACGAAAATATTAAGAAAGTAATCAACCTCGCAGAGGGCACTTACGCCGAAAAGGTAGAGGTTAAGTTACCTAACGTAACCATTAAGGGCGGCGAAGACGCAACTAAGACGATAATCGAGTGGGATGCACTCTACGGCGAGTTCGACGAGTCCGGCTTTGTACACACCACCGACTCCACCGCAACCTTGAACGTAAGAAGAGCGGCTACGGGCTTTACTATCGAGGGCGTAACCATTTCCAACAAGTGGAATTCGACGGAATACTTCGACCAGGAGAAGGGCGCAAATTACAACGAACACCGTGCGCTTGCTATGCTTATTCAGGCGGATAAGGTCGTCATAGATAACTGCCGTCTGCTCGGCTATCAGGATACCATTGAATTCTTCACGGGTCGTCAGTACGTCACGAATACCTATATTCAGGGCAGAACGGACTTCATATTCGGTACTAACAACACCACTTACAGCTACGATTGCGAAATCCACAGCATCGTTTCCGGCGGCTATGTAACTGCGTTCAAGGGCAACAACAAGGACGGCACCGACGCAGTGCTCTACGGCGCAATATTCGACAATTGTAAATTTACCGCTCCCGCAGACGTTATAACGGCTAACAACACCGCTATCGGCAGACCTTGGGGCGCGTATGCGGCAGTAGCCGTAATCAACAGCGAGCTCGGCGGACACATCTCGACGGCGGCGGCAACGGGCGCAAGCTCAGGTACGAGATACGTTACTATGAGCAACAACAACCCTTACGACGCAAACGTTAAGTTCGTTGAATACAACAACACTGGCGCAGGCGCGATTACCGAAGCGGTTAGGGGTATGAGAATGCTCACTGCTGAAGAGGCGGCAAACTACAGCGACCTCTCCGTAATCTTCGGTACGACCAACGGCGGCGTTACCTACACTTCGGCTTGGGACGGCTCTAAGGGCACGCAGATAACCGAAAAGACCTACAGGTTTACGGCTGACGTCATTCCTCAGGCTGACCTCCACGAGACGGGCGCCGAGGGCGAATCGATTTTCAACGGCGATATGACGGTCTATGCGCTTGACGGCGCAAAGTGGCGTGCTGAATCTTCCAAGAGTCAGGCACAGTTCAACGCAGGCTGCGTAATTAAATTAGCCGTTGCCGGCGAAGTTTCGATTACCACCTACGGCGGAAACTACGGTTTACCCGAAAACGTTAAGATTAATTATATCAACGGTAAGGCTGTTATAACCATAGTTGCTACAGCAAGCTCGCCTATAACTAGCGGTTGCTATATTACCGTGATTTCGCTCGATATGAGCAAGACTCCCGAACATACTCACGAGTACGGCGAGTGGGTTGTATCCGCACCTACTCAGAGCGACGAGGGCTCTGCTACCAGAACGTGCGTAGATTGCGAAGATGCAACTCCTGCGTCACAGTCAGTAACCCTCCCCGTTCTTTCGGAAGAAAACTATACTATAACCGCAGGTTCTTCCGAAGGTAAGTCGACTTATACTTACACTGACGCAACCTACGGCACGATAACCTTCGAGGCTGATTCCCTTGCAGGACTTCACGTTCACGATTACGGCGAATGGGTAGTTACGGCTACGCTTGAAAGCGCAGGTACTGCTACAAAGACCTGTAACGGTACCGAAGGTACTTGCGATGCGGAAACGGTTGTGGTTGATTTGCCCGCACTTACGAGCGAACAGTATGTGATTACGAATAACACCGCAACGTTAGAGGCGGCAGGTACGGGTACTTATACCTATATCGACGCAGAGACGGGCGAAACTATTACCTTCATAGCGGCTACTCCTAAGCTCGAGCTTGCCCTCATTACCGAAGATTATACGTATACGTACAGCGGTAACGGAGACCCCGTCAGCACCGACGAGATACTCTTCACGGCTTGCGGTAATTCAGGCGGCTGGGTAAAATACGGCGGCAGCGCAACTATCACGCTTAACGTTACCGAAGGCGCAACGGTTAAATTCACGCGTTCGCCCTATGATAACGCGGCTAAAGTCAAAGTAAACGGAGTAGAAATGACGGCAGCTTTAAGCGAAGAAGTTTCCTACTTCGTCAACGTTGGAGGCTACGTAGTAATTTCTGCGGACGCCACCGCATACCTTAAGGTTATTACGGTAGAGGTAGACCCCAACTACGAGCACGTTCATACCTACGGTGAATGGAGTGTAACCGCTACGCCCACTGAGAGTAATACAGGCACTGCTACCAGAACTTGCGTCGTTGCAGACTGCGGAAAAGAAAATGCAACGCAGGAAGTAACCCTTCCCGTTCTTTCGGCAGAGAACTATACCATAACCGCAAGTGCTAACGAGGGCAAGGCGACGTATACTTATACTGACGGAGGCGTCACGATAACCTTCGAGGCTGACGCGCTTGCAGACGTACACACTCATAACTACGGCGAATGGGTTATAACCGCTCCTACGGCTGAAAACAGCGGCACGGCCGTTAAGACCTGTACTGCAACGGGTACTTGCGAAGCGCCTACGATAGAGGTTATTTTGCCCGCACTTACGAGCGATAAGTATGTAATTACAGACAACACCGCAACGTTAGAGGCGGCAGGTACGGGTACTTATACCTATACCGACGCAGAGTATGGCGAAATATCATTTTCGGCGGCTACTCCTATGCTCGTGTTGAACACCATCGATGCTCCTACTACGGTTTCGTTCGGCAGCAGCGGCAACTATAAGACGTACGTTAACGATACGACCTTATACGTTGAAGGAAGTATCCGTGACAACGGCGGAAACAACTCGCAGATTAATAACGGTACGATTATCACCTTAAAGGTTGCTCAGGGCGGAAAGATTGCGATTTCCTCTTACAGCGGTTATACGAACTATACCGTAAAAATCAACGGAGTAGACTATAACGAAGGTGCGGCAGAAACGGGAACTTCTTGGGAGTATACCGCAGACGTTGACAGCGAAATTCAGTTAATAAGCGGCAGTAACAACTATTTCTATAGCATCACCGTTACGTTCGGTCTTACTGAAATCAGCACTGCAAAGACGTTTGTAAGTACCGATGGTATTGATTCCACTTCCGAAATCGAGTTCAGCGGAGTTGCTTCGCACAACGACGGCGCATATTGGAACCTCGGAAAGACGGGTACCATAACCATTAAGGTTGCGGCAGGCGCAAAGATTACCCTGTCGTGCAGCTATTGGGGTACAGGTATTACCATAAACGGCGTTACGCAGGATATCTCATCAAGCACGATTGAGTATAATGCGGCTGAAGGCGGCGTTATAGTCATAGGTTGCATAGCGGATGCGGCTAATGTATCTTATCTCCAGAGCATATCAGTAAGCTTTGAGTGATAACTAACAAATAAATTTCGGGCGGGACGGCTAAGGCTGTCCCGCCTAATTTTTGACCTTTTAAAGTGTTGTGAAAATTCATTAGGAAAATTTTAATTTGCCTATTGATTTTTTACCGGGTATATATTATAATTAGACTATCAAAATATTGTTATTTCAAGGGGGATAATC
>JBJFAF010000033.1:0-5365 GCA_051887755.1 Candidatus Coproplasma sp. | reverse complement strand
TATCAAAATCTGCGCCTTGAATTTCAGCAGCTTTCACGGGTGAAAAAGGTTTAGCAATAGCGACGTCTGCCGTTGTTTTTACAGCCTCGTCTTTTTTCTTTTCTTCTGTCTTTTGTTCCGTTTGCTCAGTCGAATTTTTTAAAGTTTTTATTCCCTTTACGCCGCCTATTATTCCACAAACTCCATAAAAAATAAATAATATACCGAGTATTATGGATAAAACGTTCGCCCACTTTGCTTTTCTTCCCACAAAAACAGTTACATACTGCAAGACCGTAATTACGATTACAACACAATAGATTGGAATGCGAATATTTGAAGGTAACGGAATAAAAATGCTATAAGATAAGATTACCATATACAAAACTGCCTGTATAATTCTGAACATATAACCTTGGTCTTTTTCTTTTGAATTGTTTTTCATAAGCGTCTCCTTTTTAATTTTGTATAAATTATATCAAGTCATTTTTGGGTTGTCAAGTCTGAAATGACTTGTTTTTGCTAAACTATTTATATGAGTATCGGTGAACGCATTAAGGAATTGCGAGCAGAAAAAAATTTAAGTCAAATGGAACTTTCAAAAGCTACGGGACTTAGTCAATCTGCAATAGCGAGGTGGGAACTTAATAAGTCCGAGCCTACCGCTACCGCCATTATTATCCTTGCAAAATATTTCGGCGAAAGTGCAGATTATTTATTAGGATTAAAAGATTAAAAATTTATTACGCCTGCGCAAATTTAATTGCGCAGGCGATTTCGTTAATCAACGCTTTTTGTTTGCAAAACGTATCAATTGAGATTATAATAATAGCGTAATGAACGGCGATAACAACGAAATTCAAAACAAAAATAACGGCGAACTTTCACCGCAAAAGAGCAAGGCGGAAAGTTTTTTTACCAAGCCTTGGGCGGTGGCGCTGTGTGCAATTTTCTGCTGCGTACTATGGGGCAGTGCGTTCCCCTGCGTTAAGACGGGGTATAATCTTTTTGATATAAACAGAGACCACGCACCCTCCCTTATGCTGTTTGCGGGCGTGCGCTTTACGCTTGCAGGCTTGATGGTAATTTTATTCGGCTCTATACAAAAACGCAAGTTTTTAGCCCCTAAACCCCGTAATATATGGCGGGTATTAGTGGTTGCGCTTTTTCAAACCTGTCTTCAGTACACCTTTTTCTATATCGGGCTTGCGCACGTTTCGGGGGTTAAATCTTCGGTACTTAACGGGCTCGGCGTATTCTTCACAATCATTTTCGCCTGCTTTATCTTTCGCACGGAGAAATTCAACCTTATAAAGCTTTTGGGCTGTATCTTAGGCTTTAGCGGCGTTGTACTGATAAACTTAGGCGGAGATTTTTCCTTTACCTTTTCAATCTTAGGCGAGGGGTTTTTAATCTTTTCGGGGCTATCTGCGGCGACTGCGGCAGGGTTCGTTAAAATCTTCTCCAAAAAAGAGGACACGACGGCTTTATGCGGCTATCAATTTTTTATAGGCGGCATAGTACTAATTATAATCGGCTTAAGTTTTGGCGGCACGATTAATCAAGTCAGCGTCGGCGCAATATTCCTTTTATTGTACCTTGCCTTTCTTTCCGCCTGTGCGTTTACCCTGCAAGGCTATCTTTTAAAATACAACCCCGTGTCGAGGGTGGCTGTATATAAAAGCTCTAACCCGCTCTTCGGGGCGTTGTTTTCTGCAATTATTTTAGGCGAGAGCGAACAGCTTTTAAGCTGGTTCACCCTCGTCGCCATCGCTTTGGTGTGCCTTGGAATTTTTATAATAAACAAATTCGGCGAAAGCAGGGCGCTTTTTACAAAAAAATAATGAATTTTTTATTATACCGACCCGTTTTTCATTGTCAAAAGCTTTAGACCGTGTTATAATACCATTCGTAATCGTACATAAATTGAGGTTTTAAAATGTTAAATCTTCTTGCAGCAAGTTTTGATACGCCCCAGTGGGTCGCATATATCGTACTTACTTCGGTTGCTATCGTACTTATGTTTATTGCGGCTCTTTCCGCAATTGTCTTAGTTCTGTTACAGCAGAGCAATTCCGACGGTATTGAAGGAATTACGGGTTCAAGCGAAACCTTCTTCGGCAAAAACAAAGGTCAGTCGATTGAAAGCAAACTTAAGAAGTGGACCTGGATTTGCCTTGCAGTGCTTGCGGTAATTGCCATTCTCTTCTATGTAGCAAGCATTTTGCTTAACGCTTAATCAAAAGAAAACTGTAGCGGAACCCGTCGGTTCCGCTTTTATTTTTGCTTATTTTTTAAACATACTGTTTATATGGACTTAAGGAAAACTATTTTATCCGCATTTAAGGGCGGAAAACTTGAAAATAAGACGCAGAATGAGATAATAAGCGCACTGCACCTTCCCCCTTCGTATAAAAAACCTGCTAAAGCGGTTATAAAGAGTTTATCGGACGAAGGACTTATTATAAAGGTTGACGGCGGCAAATACCTCTCACCCGAAAGGGCGGGGGCGTTTTGCGCTACCGTTAAAGCCACTGCGGGCGGCTACGCCTTTTTAATTCCCGACGGCTGTGCCGAGCGTGAGAACGACTACTTCGTACCCGCAAAGCGTATACACGGTGCGCTCGATAAGGACAAAGTGCTTGCAATTCCTTTCGGCAAGGGCGACGAGGCTATGATTATCAAGATTATAAGCCGCGGCAGGCAGAAGGTTACGGGCAGACTTGAAAGGGGACGAAACGGCTACTATGTTATCCCCGACGACAGGGCGTACGGCGCAGACGTGCTTATCCCCCACTCGCTTTTAAACGGAGCGGCTGAGGGCGACAAGGTCGTTACGGAAATTACGGCGCACCACAGCGATTTCGTAAACGGAAAAATTATTAAGATTTTAGGCGCAGACGGCGATTTTTTAACCGAGGAAGAGGCGATTATAGCCTCGGCAGAGCTTAACACCGAATTTCCCTCCTACGTTATCGAAACGGCGGAAGAGGTTACAAGAGAAAAGGTCGTGCTCGGCGAAAGAGTTGATTTACGCAGCGTTTTGACCGTGACGATTGACGGCGTCGACACGAGGGACATCGACGATGCCGTATCGCTTGAAATCATAGGCGGCAAATACCGCTTAGGCGTGCACATTGCCGACGTTAGCCGCTACATCAAGTTCAACGGCTGTATCGACAAGGAGGCGTACGAAAGGGGCACAAGCGTATACTTCCCCGACAGGGTTCTGCCTATGCTGCCCAAAAGCCTTTCTAACGGCGCTTGCAGTTTAAACGAGGGCGAGGACAGGTACGCTATGACCTGCTTTATGACCTTTGATGAAAGCGGCAAAAAGCTTAGCTACGAGATTTTTGAGAGCGTTATAAAAAGCGATAGACGCCTTACCTACGACGAGGTTACTTCCGTAGTCGAAGGGGGCGAAACGGGCATAGTTACACCCGAAATCGCCGATATGCTAAAGGCTATGGCAGAGCTATGCCTAAAACTTGAGGCGAAGAGAAAGCGCAACGGCGAGGTCAGTTTGGACGTTAAAGAGGCGCACATATACGTCGACGAACGGGGCGAGATTATTATCCCCGACTACGACAGGGCGCTATCCCACCGCATTATTGAACAGTTTATGGTGTCCGCAAACGAGAGCGTAGCCGACTTTGCCGCCCGCAAAAAAGCCCCCTTTTTGTACCGTGTGCACGAAAAACCTACGGCGGAAAAGGTCAGCCTATTGTACGGGTTTATTAAGGAGTTGGGTATTAACGCAAAGGGTAACCCCGAAGAGGCGACGCCTAAGGACTTCCAAATAATTTTAAACCTCGTCGAGGGAAAGCCGTATGCGCCCGTCGTAAACAAAGTTATGCTCCGCTCTATGCAAAAGGCACGCTATTGCGAGGAAAACTTGGGGCACTTCGGGCTTGCGAGCAAGTGTTATTGCCACTTCACTTCACCCATACGCCGCTACCCCGACTTATTCGTACACCGAGTTTTAAAGGAGCTTTTGCACGGTGAGGACGACGGAAAATTAAATAAGTACTCGGCAATTGCACGGACGGCTGCGACCGATACGAGCGAAAGGGAACGTCGTGCCGAACAGGCTGAAAGGGATGTGGACGATTTATACAAGCTTGCGTATATGCAAAAGCATATCGGCGAGCAGTTCGACGCAGTCATCTCGGGCGTGATTGAAAGCGGAATTTTTGCCGAGCTCGCCAACACGGTCGAGGGGTTCGTAAAAATCGACCTTCTTCCCGACGACTACTACGAGCACTTCCCCGAAAAATTTTTGCTTAAGGGCAGACGGCACGCATTCAAGCTCGGCGACAATATAAAGGTAAAAGTCGTCGGCTGTGATTTATGCTCAAGGCGCATACAATTTTCGTTGGTTTAACTTTACAAAGACTTATATTAAAGGTATAATATAGATAATGAGTAAACAAATTGCCTACAATAAATCTGCAACGTTTGAATACTTTATCGAAGAAAAATACGAGGCGGGAATAGTTTTAGAGGGCGCAGAGGTCAAGTCGCTCAGGGCGGGTAACTGCAATTTAAAGGACAGCTTTTGCTTTATCCGAGATGGTCAAGTGACGTTGAAAAATATGCATATACCCGTCTACGACAAGAGCGGCGCATTCAACTCTAAGGACTCCAAAAGGGACAGGCGGCTTTTGTTGCATAAAGCTGAAATCGACAAAATCGTCGGCAAAATCAACCAAAAGGGTATGACCTTAGTGCCGCTTGCACTGTATTTTAAGGACAACCTTATAAAGGTCGAAGTCGCACTGTGCAGAGGCAAACAGACCTTCGATAAAAAAGAGGCGATTAAACGCCGAGACATTGACAGGGAAACGAGAAGGCAACTTAAAGACTATTAATTCAAAGATTTTAACAGAGGCTTATTAATATGAAAGATTTAAAACTTGACAGCTTGTGCGTTCAGGCGGGTTATTCCCCCGAAACGGGCGAAAGCAGAATTCCCCCCATCTGCCAGTCGACGACCTTTTTCTACGGCGACACGCAGAAGATGGCGGACTGTTTTGACTTAAAGAGCGACGGGTACTTCTATTCCCGCCTTGCCAACCCCACCGTTGCGGCGTTGGAGGGCAAGGTTGCCGCTTTAGAGGACGGCGTTGCGGCTATCGGCTGTGCGTCGGGTATGAGCGCAACCACGCTTGCTACGTTCACCGTTGCAGGGGCAGGCGATAACGTGGTCATCTCACAGGCTTGCTACGGCGGCACATTCAACCTCTTCGGCACGACGCTCCCCAAGCTCGGCATAGAGTGCAGGTTCTTCAACCCCGACGCCCCCGCAGAAGAGATTGAAAAGCTTATAGACGATAAGACTAAGTTCGTATTCTGCGAGACGATTGCAAACCCCTCTATCGTCGTT
>JBJFAF010000032.1:0-22308 GCA_051887755.1 Candidatus Coproplasma sp. | reverse complement strand
GTCTTACGGGTAGATTAAAGACGGTTGGGCTGAGCGCCGCCGCCGTCTCGGGGCTTGCCGTCGCCGTTGCGATAATCGCCGCTCTTGCAGGGGCAATTCTCATATACGATACGGCAATCTATTGGGTTATAGTGCAGACCGCTGTAAACGTCACGCTTATAGGCTGTTGCGCCGCAGAAATCTGTAAAAACATAAAGACAAGTGTATATAAGTTGCAGGATTTCAAAAAGCTAACCCTGCCGATAGTATGTATACTTACTTATATGGCTCTTACGGTGGATTTTATCTTGACATGGGTAGGCGTATGGCAGGGAGGGTTTATATCTATATGGGTGTTCGGAGTTCTCTTCGTGTTCGCCCTTATTGTGGCGTTGAAGGTAATTCCCTCAAATTACCGCTCGTCGATTAGGGAAAAGGAGATGAGGGCGGAGTTGCAGGAAAAGAGAATTGCGCTCACCCGTTCGCAAATTCAGCCCCACTTCTTGTTCAATACCTTATCGTCCATAGCCGAGCTCTGCGTGACCGACCCCGATAAAGCGCAGGAGGCGACGGTTGAATTTACCGAATATCTCAGGGGCAACCTGAATGCGATGAATAACCCTAAGCCCATATCGTTCGTCGCCGAGCTTGAACACGTTAAAAATTATCTCGCATTGGAAAAGATGCGTTTCGGCGAATATCTGCAGGTCGTTTACGATATAAGGGATACTGGCTTTCTATTGCCGCCGTTAAGCGTTCAACCCTTGGTTGAAAACGCCGTTAAGCACGGCATAGGAATGAAGGAGAGCGGGGGAACGATTAAAATTATAACCTATTCCGACGAAGATAATTTCTACGTTATAGTATCCGACGACGGCGTGGGATTCGATTCTACGCAAGAAATCGAAAAGGGTCATATCGGCATTGAAAACGTAAGATACAGGCTTTCGGCGACGTGCAAAGCCACGCTTGAAATTAACGGTATACCTGATGAGGGAACGGTTTGCAAAATCACCGTGCCGAAGGAGGAGTCAAAATGATTATAGTTGCCGCCGACGACGAACCGCTTATGCTTGCGAGATTAGCTCGTTCAATTAAGGAGTGTTGTCCTCAAGCGCAGGTTGAGTCCTTTTTAAAGCCGTCGGAACTACTTGAATGGATTGAAAATAACACGCCCGACTGTGCGTTTTTAGATATACGAATGAGGGGTATGAGCGGAGTGGAAATCGCCACGGAAATAAAAAAACGCTATCCCTCCGTCAACGTCATCTTCGTTACGGGGTACGGCGAATACGCCGCCGATGCAATGAATATGCACGCAAGCGGTTACGTTATGAAGCCCGTTACGAGGGAGAAGATAGAAAAGGAGCTCGCAGACCTGCGCTATCCCGTAAACTCTCTGTCGGCACTGATTAATATAAAATGTTTCGGGAATTTTGAGGCGTTTTCAAAGGACGGCGAGAGGTTGGTTTTCGAGCGCAGTAAGGCTAAAGAGCTGTTTGCCTATCTCGTCTATAAAAACGGAGCTTTTTGCAGTATCAGGGAGATATCTGCCACACTGTTCGAAGAGGACGGCGACGAGAAGAAAAGGCAGAGCTATATAAGGGTGCTAATTCACGACATAACGAGCGTGCTGAAAAAAGTGGGCGCAGAGGAGGTGGTAAGCAAGATTTACGGAGGTATTTCGGTAAATCCTAAGCTTATAGATTGCGATTGGTATAGATTTAATGCGGGGGACGCCTCTGCGATTAACGTCTATGCGGGGGAGTTTATGTCTCAGTATTCCTGGGCGGAGAGCGTCAACGGCTATCTCGACGGGGTAATAAATTCCAAAAAAGGCTTTTAAAATAGAATAGTCAGCCGAAGAGCAACGGGGCTTGTAAGGCAGATTTTATTAATATGAATATTAATAATTGTTTAAAGTTCGGAGCAGAAATTACTTTTGCCCCGAACTTTTTTTTCGGGTTTGTAACGGTTCGGTAACGCTTTATATGATAGAATTAAGTATACCGTATGAAATTATACAAAATAAACGGGAGAAATTATGAGAATAAAACGCTTTGCAGCAATCTTAATAATATGCGCCGCAGCGCTCTTTACCTTGGTTTGGGCGGCGTGTTCGCAGCAGGATAACGTAAGGTCAATCTCAGTGAGGGGGTACGACGCCGAAAATCCGCCCGTAGTGGATATGGGTAATTTCGATTACGGTAATTATGATTTAGACGTAACCTACAACACGGGTAAAACGGAAATTTTAACTCTCACCGAGGATATGGTCTCCGAATCCGATAAACTTAAATTCTACAAGGACGGAAGTCAGACGCTCTCGATAAATTTAGGCGGCGCAAGCTGTGAATTTACCGTCGTAGTTCAGCGCAATTCTTTTAGTAACTTAACTCTTCCCGACGTGACGGAGGTCTATACGGGTAAGCCCGTAACGGTTGAAATTTCGGGGGATTTGCCCGCAGATGCAAAAGTCCTCTACCCCAACGGCAACTCGTTTATTAACGCAGGCGTATACGACGTGACCGCTGTAGTCTACGGCGATATTTATGAAACGACCCGACTTAGCTCTACCATTACTATTTTACGCACGGACTACGACTGTTCCGAATTAAAATTCGAGGACAAGACTTTTACATACGATAAAACTGCTAAGTCGTTGCAGGTGGAGGGCGAACTGCCCGTCGGCGTAACCGTAACGTACGAAATCGACGGCAAGCAGACCTCGTCAGTAATCGACGCTGGTGAGTATACCGTTACGGCTAAGTTTATTACAAATAACGGCAATTACAACCCGTTGCCCTCTATGCAGGCAAAGCTTACTATCCAAAAGGCAAGCTATTCTATCGAGGCAACCCTTTCGGACTTATCCGCCGTTTACGACGGGGCTGAACATGCGTTAGCTTTAAAAGGCAATCTTCCCGAAGGGGTAGAGGCGGTTTATACCGTTAAAATGGTTAAAAATTCGGCGGGAGAAGACGTTGCCGATACCGAAAAGAGCGGTAATAGCGCAGTCGACGCAGGCGTATACGAGGTCAAGGTCTCGTTCAATCTGCACGACCCCCGCAATTACGAGGACGCAGAGCCTATGAGCGCAACCCTTTTAATAGATAGGGCGGAATACGACGTCTCCGACGTCTTCTTATATTCTATCAGCGTCAAGTACGACGGGAAAGAGCATACCGTAAAGTTGCAGGGGCGGGTGCCCGGCAGCGAGGCTGCTCTGCCCGAAGGCGTTGAAGTCACCTATACCGTAAAGATTGTTAGAGACGGGGACGGCAACCCCGTCGAAGGCGAAATAAAGGAAGGCAACGGTGCGGTTGAAGTCGGTACTTATGAAGTCTGCGCAAGCTTCACACATTCCAACGCCAACTATAATCAGATAGACGGTTTGTCGGCTCTGCTCATTGTCGAGGAAAACACGCCGACTGAAGACGAGAGGGGTGCGGTATGATAAAGAAAATAGGATTTATCGGAATTATTCAGATAATCGCCGTAGCGCTCGGTGCAATTCTTTCGTTCTGCGTATTATGGTTCGGCTTAGGTTTTAACTGGCTTTCGTTTTTAAGGTGGACGTTGTTTTGGTATGTAATGTTTATGTTGCTTTCCAACGTCTTACTCTCCCATAAATTCGCAAAGGGCAAAGCGCAGGAGATATTGTTCTTTATATCGGCGTCCCTGCTCATTTCTGACCTCATAGCTTTCGTTTTATACGCTCTTATTAAGAGCGGGTTTAATTTTTCCCGTCTCGACTGGTTGGGCTTTTTGAACAATATCGTAATGTTCGATATTATCTACTACGGTTTAGTGTTCGGCATTTTCGTCCTGTTTACTGTGTTCTACTGCGCATTTTTGGATAGGAATATGTTGGGTTCTTTCCGCAGCGGTTTGCGGGGCAAGGGTAAATTAAAGCAGGTCAAGGCAAACCTCGAAAACTCTCGTTGGATGACCTCAAAGGAGAGAGATACGCTGTTCAAGACGTATAAGTTCTCCGCCCTCGGCGAGGTGAAAAAGGACGGCGTACCCGTTATGGCTAAGCTTACCGCAAAGGACAGGGATTTAGAGGTGTCGTTCAATTCGCCCTGCCATGCGCTGGTTATAGGCTCTACGGGCAGCGGTAAAACGACGACTTTTGTAAGCCCTATGATACAGATTCTCGGCGCAACCTGCGCAGGTTCTTCGATGGTTATAACCGACCCCAAAGGCGAGCTTTTCTCCCTCCATTCCCGCTATTTGAAGGATAGGGGCTACGATGTAAAAGTCATCGATTTAAGGGATACTTATTCGTCCTACCGCTGGAACCCGCTTGATATGGTATGGGAAAATTACCAAAAATACTTAAAAGCCCACAATCAAGCTTACGCCCGCACGGGCAAGCCAGAAGACAGCGGCTTGCAACTTATGCAGCCTATAGAGGAATTTAGAGAGGGCGAAAAGTGGTACGAGTTCGACGGCAAGGGCTACGCCGATTACAAAAAGCTCGTCGAGGCTATTAAGGTTTATAAAAAGAAGGCGTTCGACGCCGTCTACGAAGATTTGAACGATTTGGTAACCGTACTTATTCCCGTAGAGAACGAAAAAGACCCCATGTGGGAAAAGGGCGCAAGGAGTATAACGCTTGCGACCCTGCTTGCAATGCTTGAGGACAGCGGCGACGAGCGTCTGGGAATGACCAAGGAGAAGTTCAATTTCTTCAATATGACGAAGATTTTGCAGAACTCCTCTAAAGATTATTTAGAGCTGAGAAACTATTTTGCAGGCAGGAGCGTGCTTTCTAAGGCGTATTCGCTCTCTAAACAGGTGTGCGATGCGGCGGAGCAGACGAGGGCGTCGTATATGTCCATCGTGTACGAAAAGCTAACTTTGTTCAACGACGCAGGCATCTGTGCGCTTACGTCCTCTTCCGACTTTTCAAGCGAACAGCTTGCGGATAAGCCTACGGCGCTGTTTTTAAAGATACCCGACGAAAAGGACACCCGCCACAATCTTGCGGCAATATTTATCTTAAACATCTACAAAACGCTCATTAAGAAGGCGAGCTTGAGCGACGAGCTCACCCTTCCCCGCAACGTATATTTCATAATGGACGAATTCGGCAATATGCCGAAGATAGAAAAATTCGATAAATTCATCACGGTAGGCAGAAGCCGTAAAATTTGGTTTACTATGATAGTGCAGTCGTACTCTCAGCTCAACAACGTGTACGGCGAAACAGTTGCGGATATTATAAAGGGCAACTGCGGAATAAAGATGTTCATAGGCTCTAACGATATGAACACCTGTAAGGAGTATTCCGAGCTTTGCGGTAACATAACCGTCGTTACGAGCTCTACGAGCGGTTCGGTGCACAGCGACGATTTTAACCTATCAAACCAGACGCAGGTGCGCCCCCTTATCTATCCCAGCGAGTTGCAGAGGTTAAACCACCCTGGCGACTTAGGTCATTCGATAATCGTGACGTTTGGCAACTATCCGCTTAAAAGCTACTTCTCGCCGTCATTTAAAGTACCTTTCTACAAGACGGGCAAGATGGACTTAAGCGAGCTTGAAGAGAGATATTTCGACGAAAACGCAATACTTTTCAGCGTGCCCGAACGCAATAATACGGTGCTCGGCGAAGAGCCTAAGACGGCGCAGGGAGGCAAAGGCGAAGAGCCTGAAAAGAAAAAGACTTCCGCAAAAGCCGTTTCGGACAAGAAGGTTGAAAGCTCTGCTCAGGCGGAGAACGACGGCGCTTACGACGACGGCGGAAAGGAGATTATGCGGAGATGGTACGAATACCGTGCAAAGCATCCCAACGCAAGGGTGGAAGAATTTTATCGTTCGCTTTCAGGTCAGATGACGGGGGAGGGAAATAATGAAAACTAATTTACGCAGAATATTCAAATCCGTTTTCTCGTTGGTCGTGGCGCTGTGCCTGACCGTTCCCTTTGCGGTCGCCGTATTTTCATCGGGCGGCAGAACAATCCCTGCGGCGGCGGAGGACGAAACGGTAACCGTATCTATTCGTGCCAAAGACGAAAGGGAAGTGTACGGCGTTAAGATTGCTATGTTCGATTCGTTGAACAAGGTCTATTTCTATATCGAAGCGGACAAAGCCCCTGCACAGCCTATAACCGTCTATTACCGCACGAGAAACTGTTCGGCGTTGGCGGAAGCGGGCGACTACGCCCCCGTCAACGACAGCGTTACGCTAACTGCCGAAACGCCGAGCGTTTTGCTCTCTGTAGAGACGTTCAATACGGGCGTTGTAACGGGCATTACTAAAATAGTATCTATGCAGCAGGTTACGAACAGCCTTGCAAACACGTTTTATATAGAAATTTACAAGGTCGAAGGCAAGAACGCTCAAATTTCCGAAACGGCAAAATCAATAGAAGCGTACAGGGCGTTTTCAAGCGATAAGCTGATTGAGTTGGAATATATGTATACGGGCGACGACGTGGGCAGATACCACGCATTGATAGGCACAACTCAGACCTGGAAGATAGTCGGAAACGACAGAGTGAGAATACACTACGAAGATTCGCCCGTATATACTACCGATTTCCCGAGCTGGTACGCAAGTTATTTCCTTGACAAAAATCTTAACGTCTACCGCCATAACGGATTGGGCAGTATGTACCTCAACTTAACCGGCGAGATTGACGAGAGGGGCTATCACGACGAGTACGTCTATACGCAGATAACGACGTCGAGCGGCGAAAACGTATTAAGTCTTGCGACGAAAGGCTCTTTCGACTATACGAGGATAGACAGCGATTACCACGTTTCCGCCATTTCAGGCAAGGCTGCCCCTAAAGGCTATAAGAGCGGTACGGCGAGCTATGACGAAACGGGGTATATTATCAACCCCACGGGCGAAAGTCCTAAGGTTTGGTTTAAAGTACCCGACGATGCGACGGGCTTAAGCTTTAAGGCGTATTGTCAGGAGAGCAACGGTTGGACTAACAGATACATAAGAGATTTTAATTCAAACCTTATAGTGTTGGACGTAACCGCACCAAAGATAGAAAACTGGTATAGCGATACGGAAGTAAAAAACGAAGGCGACAAACTTAAGGTGTACGTCCGTTTCAGTGAACCCATAAGCTTTGTTAAATCTAAAGGCGTGCCTGTCCTTAAGTGTATGCTCAATTCTAATAGCAATTTTCCCGTGGAATTGACTTATGCGGCAGGCAACTACACCGATACGCTTTGCTTTGAGATACCTGTAAAGGATATTCCGTATACGGGGCGTTTCACTTCTATAACTATAAATGAGATAACGAACATCGACAACATAAGGGACTTTGCGTATTTTCAGAACGGCGCTTGCGGTAACGCATTTACAGGCTCGGTCTATGCAAGAATGAGCATATCCGTAGATAACACCACGCCTAAGATTTCTACAAGCTGCCAGACCGAAGATAAGATTCTGACCGCTCACACCGTAAACGTGAGCTTTGAATCGTTAAGCGGCGGTACGCTCTACTATTCTTGGACGGACTATCCCGAATACCCCCAAACTTATGAAAACATGATTGAAAGCGTCAAAGATTCCCAAACGCTTAGAATCGTAGGCGAAGATTTTAACGGCGAAAAGTACCTTCATTTAAAGGTCGTTTCCGATTACGGCAGAGAGTATTCTACATATGTGGGTCCTTTTAAATACGACAACGCCTTGCCAAGTATTTCGGTTACGAACGGGAATGGCTCTAACAGGGTCGTTAAAGAGATAGGCGTTAAGCTTACGGATTATCCTTTAGAGACGTGTTCGGGTATATCGGAGCTTAAGATGTTTATCTTAGAATCTCCCGACGACAAGAGACCGACCGAGAAAACGATTCTATCTTTGACAAAGAACTTCCCTGCAAGTTACGAAACGACGATATATATAAATGCGGACGACTTAGAAATAGGCGTGGACGATACTAAGGATATTTGGGTCTATTTTACGGCGACAGACGCTTTGGGGCATACCGTGACCTCTCGGCTGTATAAATATATGTTCGATACGCACGACTTATTTGCGTCCTCGCTTGCCGTAAGCGACAATCAAGGTATAAAAAGCTTTACCGCCGCCGACGGAACGATAGGCGTTTTCCTGCCGACTGAAGGCGAAAACGCAGGTAAAGTAAGCTTTGATATTTATAACGTGGACGAAATTTCCGCCTCCGTAGTGCCGCAAGTCCATTCTCTTTACAGAATAAACGGCGAGGATTTGTACGACGATACCGTCTATTCGGAAGTAAATATTTCCGAAGAACAGGCGGGGATAAGGCTGACGCTCGATAATCCCGAGGCGGGCTACTACGAGCTGACTATGAAGATAGCTTATGCAGGCGAAATCGGCATAGTTAATAAGTACTCGCAGGTTTACAGGCTATATATTTCTAACGGCGGGGAAGAAACCCAAAACTATACCAAAATTAACGACGGCACGGTGCTTACAAACAGGGTTTATCAGCTCTCGACCACTTACCCTTATTTGTACTATATGGATACGACTAATTCGGTGCAGAGGGTGTATTACGGTAGCGGCGAGACAATTCTTCCTGCAACCTTCTCTACTTACGATAACGCCTACGAATACGTTTATTTCAACGAGCTTAAGGACTTATACGCTATAAAGCTCAATGCAACTTTTGCCGCAATGCTCGAAAATAACTCAAGCGATACGCAGAAAGCCTCAGGCGAAACGACTGTCGCCAAGGAAGGTCAGGTATGGATAAGGTATAAATCGTCGAGTTGGACGCCCAACTCTTCGTCTATTGCCTGGGTGTATTATTACTATAACGATACGGGCAACCCCATCATAAACGCAGACGGTCTGCCTAAGTTGTTAAGAGATAGCATAGCGGCGGTTACCGACAGAATTTGCGGCTTAGGCGACTTCGTGTTTTTAACGGGCGAAGGCTACACCGACAAGTACGGCGCACCCTACCTTTCGCCATTACAGATGCACGTTCAAGAAGAGAGCTTTAATAAGACTATGTGCGGCAATTCCTTCCGCAACGCCGTAGTATATTCGGGCGACGACGGGTTGTATAACTCGCTCGTAACGGAGGGCGGTCAGAGTTATCCGCTGTCAACCAACGCATTCTTGACGTTCGGCAAGCGCACTAAGCTTTTCTATAAGCCCTACGGTTCGAGCGACGAAAACTATGTGGAAATCGAACAGCTGAACAGCGATAACGGCTTGCGCATAGGTCAGCTATTAGCGGGACATCAGTCTGCAATATATACGATAATGGAGGCTGACGATAACGGCATATGCGAATTCAACGTCTACGTCGACCTCGCCGTCCCTCAACTCACCGTCCGTTCAATCACCTATCACAAGGGCGAAAACGGCGAAAGAGTGCCCTATTCCGAAGATATAACGCTGTACGACGCCTTAGACGCTCAGAGCAGAGTGTTTAGTGCGGGCGGGCTGACTTTTATCGATATGACCGATGCGGACGAGCTGGCGTACGTCGCTATATACAAGTCGTCGGGGGCGTTCGTCAACGCCTACACGAGAAACGAGATTAATGAGTTCGGCGTACACTTTGAAGAAGGCGACTATGTAGTGTTTATTTCGGACAGAAGCGGCAATTCGTATAGTTTTACGGTGCGAGTAAACTCATCAGAAATGAACTGCGAAATCAAAAAGGTCGAAAACGAGTATATTCGTATAACATGCAATCGTACGGAAGAGCAGATTGCCCGTTACGAAGTTTACTGCGATAACGTGTTGGTTTCAAGCAACTATTCTCAAAGCGCAACCTTTAAGTCAAGCGGCGTTTACCGCATATATATCCGTGACTGGTACGGCAACGAGTTTGACGAAACGTATGTGTTTGAGCGCAATCTTCCGACGGTAGTGTGGAAGTACGAAAAGGACGGGGCAACCTACGTCTACGACGAAAACACGACCACCGAGATGAAGATAATCAAAACCGAAGTCGGGAAGTATTTCATATTGACGAGCCAAGACCTCGCATTCAGCTTTACCGATGACCTCGGATTTGAATTTATTGGCAATGCCCCCGAATATACGAATCCCACTGGCACTCTTACCAAAACCGTGCGTATAAAGTCGGGAGATGCGTTCACGCTTAAAATTTACTATAATCAGTTCCCCGAAATATATACCGTTTACACCTGTGCAGTGGATAAAGATGCACCTGAAATAACCGTAAGCTTTGACGGGAAGGGGTATTATTTTGAAGAGGCGGAAGAGGTTCAGGAAAAAGCGGCAACAGCGTCGCAGGGCGATATTATTGCTCCCTCTACGATAGCTTACGGCGTTGAAAAAGAGGCAAAAATCAACGTTACGTCGGGCGACGTAGTGAGTGCGGAGTTCATTAAAGCCAACTTTACCGACGCCTCGGGCGTAAAGTCAGTTACGGTTTACCTCGACGGCGAGCTGTATCAAACGTCGTCGGGAGGCGATACCCTCATATTCAGCAGAGAGGGAGAGTACCTGATAATCGCAAGCGACATATTCGGGAACACGACGAGTTTTAAATTCAAAAAAGCCGCAGTCGAATACGCCGAGTACTTTATCAACGGCGAAGAACTGCTGTTAGACTACGAATGTGTAGATTATTTTAAGCTTATCGACGGGGTAAAGACCTATTCGAAAACCGATTACGGCAACGAAAGCGTTTCTATAAAGCTTAAAGAAGACGCAGTAATCTATATTACGGTTACTCAAGCCGACGGAAGTAAAAGCTACGCCGCATTCTATTTAAAGGACGGCACGGCGTACAATCTTTACTATAAAGTCGTTATCGACGAAGAAGGTATAGGAAGGGCAAACGAAGTCCGAGGCGAAGCCGCATTCCCATTTGCCGACGGCAGTGCAAAGCAGGATAGGTGGTACAAGATAATCGCCGCAAGTTCGGGTATGCCTACCCTTTGGGCAAGCTACGACGAATACGGCGCAATCACCTTTAAATACGAATTATCCGAGGGCGGCGTACAGATTGTGGAAATGCGTATGTTCGACGACAGCGACAACTGCGTTCCCAAATACATCAAGTGTGCGTTATGTTCGGAAAAACCCGTCGTCTCTTTCGTTGACGAGGACGGCAATCCCATAGACGTCGGCGAAGACTTTAAGGGCATAAGCGGCAGTTTTAAAGTGGACGGCGGTAGCGTAACGGAGAGGATTGCAAGCGTTTCTGTTTACTATTCAAATATCAATCAATTCGACGGCGCAAAGGATATATACGCTGAAGGCAGATATTATTCGGACGACGGTTTCTATCTTATAGAAGTAAAGGATATATACGGCAACGAGTCCCGTTACCGCATTGTAATTTCAAACACCTTTGCGGTGACGGGAGGAGTTGTTTATTCCGACGGCAACGGGTCAGTCTATTCTGCCGATTACGATAAAACGCTGTATTCCGATTATCGCATTTATTTCGATTCGTACACGGCTCTGTCAAACGTTATGGTAACTAAAGACGGCTTAGACTACTCAGGCTATGCGATTGAAAGCGGAGAAGGGAGTCAAAGGCTGATTTTATCCGAAAACGGCGTTTATGAAATAGTTTTAACCGATACTTACGGCAACACGGTTACAAGGCTTTCCGAAATAAATAACGCAAGCTTTAACATAACCGAAGACTTGCTCTACGGATATAACGAGGCGGCGTTAAGGCGAAGCGAAGGCTATACCAACAATAAGCTGTCGGTAAACTTAGAGACGGCTAAATCGGAAGGCGTTGCCTACGTCGCCGTATCCTACGGCGGAATAACTAACGTTCTCTACGACGCCCTGTCGCAGAACGGAACTGTGTGCGAAGAGAGTTCTATTCCCGATTGCGTAGGGGCGAGCGGCGACGGCGTTTATACGGTAGTCTTCCGCAATAAATACGGCAGTATATCTACGGTGACAGTAAACTTTAGGCAGACGCCTACGCTGATACTCTCCCGCATTACCCGTAGCTCGGGTGAAACGCAAGCCTACGATATAGAGCTTGCCATCAAAGAGGGAATGTGGTCGAACAACTCTTTAATCTTCGCCTCTGAGGCGACGCAGTATAAGTTTACCGTAGGCGGGCAGTCGGTGGAATGTCCATATATTATAAACTTTAAGACGACGGCTGAAGAGGGTACTTTCGAATATGCGATAGCCTATGTCGACGAATATGGTTTTAGCTACTCGTTTACGGCAAAGCTCGTAAGGCGTTCATTGCAAATCAAGCTTGCGGAAGGAATTACGGGGCAGACAATTGACGGGGTGCTAATCGTGCGCAAAAACATCTCCGTGACGTACGATGGTTCTTCAACCTGCGTATATACGCTTAACGGAGGAGAAGAAGTAGCTTATTTACCAGGCAGTGTGCTGTCAAAGGACGGCGAGTACCGCTTTACTGTAACCGATTATGCGGGCAACGTAGCCGCAATGACGGTTAAAAAGGATACGGCGGTAGAATATGTATTCACCGAAACGGGTAGCGGAAAGACGGTCGTAAACGGCGCAGTCGTATACTCGGATAAGGTGGCGTTCTCGCCCAAAAACGGAGATTCGGCTTATATCAAAAAGGTGTTCCTCGACGGTAAACTTTTGACCGATTACGAGGATACGAAATTTTCCGATAGCGGACTTTGGGAGTTTATTCTCGCCGACGCAGTAGGCAACGAGGCATACTTCAGTTGCCGTATAATAACCCATGCGCTCAGTTCGTTCGACTATAAGACGCCCGATGGATATAAGATTTCGGAAGTGTGGTACGATTCGGGTAACGGCGTAAAGGTATCGTATATGCAATTCGTAGAGGGCGAGGGCACGACCTGTAAGTTCACAGAGGACGGCGCATACAGCGTAGTGGCAATCTCCTCGGTTACTCAGGACGTCAACGCCTTTGCATTCACCATCGATTCGTCCGCACCCGACGTAACACTGTTTGGCTGTGAGGAGGGAGAAACGACTTTAAACGACGTAACCGTAAAGGGCTTAAAGGTGGGCGACACCGTAGACATCTATAAGGACGGTAAGCTCGTTAAATCCGTAAAGATACTCACTTCCACGACCGACGCACCCGTAATAAACGAGGGCGGCAATTACAAGATTGTGGTCAGCAACGAGGCGGGGGTTACGACCGAGCTTACGTTTACGCACAAACATATCCCTAATCTTGCGGGCAACATACTTATAATTATCGTAGTACTCGCACTTGCAGTAGCTCTCTTTATTGGGCTGTTGTATCGCAATCGTTCAAAGGCGGACGATTAATCATTGAAATTGCGCCAAGTTGCGTACGGAAAAACCGCCTCCGTGCGCAATGAGGCGAAATAATAAAAAATGCCCGTCCCAAAAGGGCGGAGCGAAAAAAATCTATTTTAAGGAAGAGAAATTATGTTAAACGGTTTATTAGCTTCTATTTCAAGTAACGATATGACGAAAATCGTCAAACCCGTACTCGACGTCTGCAACGTTTTAGTACCCGTACTTCTTTCAGTAGTTGGGGCTGTAGGCGCAATTTACTGCATTTTGCTTGGCGTTAAATACGCTAAGGCGGACGACCCTCAGGAACACGAAAAGGCTAAAAAGGGCTTAAAGAACGCCATCATAGGTTTCGTGCTCATTTTCATATTGCTCATTATGTTGCAGGTTGGTTTAAGCATCTTCACCGAATGGTGGAGCAATTATGCCTATTAAAAAGCGTTTAACACGCTTTGCCGTACTGCTTTTAGCCCTGTCATCATTGTTTTTAGGCGGTTGCTTTGATTTAGGGGATTTTGAAAACGAAGAGCAATACTATTTATCTTTCGGGTTAGTATCGCTTATAGGGAAGGACAAGGTGCAAAAATCTTATTCGCTAAGCGAGTATTTTTACAACGAAAGTACGGTAAACGACTTCGAGTGTAATATTGCTTCGGATGAATATATCTACTTTGCAGTTCCCTTTTCTCGTGATATGCAGGTGGATAGTTTTACGCTGTTTATAAACTGCGAAACGACGTGCTCGTTTAATTACAGTGCGTTTATCGTAACGTCCTTGCCGACTAATATACGAGGCTACGCCGACCCTGAATACACGGTAAGAAAGGACTCGGAAGGCAACCCGTTATTAGACGAACACGGAAACGAAATAAGGGACTACATCGTATACGACGACCCTAAAACCGAAGGCGCACTGTGGAGCGATTCGTTTTCGGCAAAGGCGGGCAATTGGACGTCTTTTTGCATAGACGGCTGGTATACGGGTGCGCTGAACGTGGACGGCACGAAAAAGAAAGAGAATTATATAACGGCTCACATGGGTGAGATTCTTCTTATCCGCTTTGAAAATAACGGCGGTTACGGTGCGGATAAGGGGTATATTCACGTTCCGTTTAAAACGACCGATATGCTTATAAGGGCAAAGCTCGGTTGACAAAAATTCGTTTGGAATAAGGCGGCGCATAGTTAACTTTTACTTGTTTAAAAGTTCTTGGCACCGTACGGTACGATTATGTTTGATTGGTTTTGGGAATTTTTATATAGCCTGTCTAAAACTATATTCAGGCTTATAGACGGTCTTGTCAGTTGCGCAAACAAGCTTTGCGGCGTAGACACGGTAAAAATAGACGGCAACGATACCGACTTTATGTATTACCTGTTATCTAACGACAAGATTAGCTTTGCCTTTAAGGTTGCCGCTCTTCTCGGTATGATAGTTTTGGTAATCTTTACTATTTTTGCGATTATCCGCTCTATAGTAAAGGAAAAGCCGGAAGGTACGCCTGGGCAGATATGCATAAAGGCGTTCAAGGCGTTCTTAATGTTTTTGTTTGTGCCCACTTGTATGTTCGCCGTAATGTGGCTTGGCAACACTTTTATGCGTGCAATGTATACTGCTACCACGCAGGGTTCAACTAGCATAGGCTCGTTCCTGTTCGTATCCTTCGCACAGGATGTCGCACCCCCTAACGGGTTAAGCAACGAATACGCCCAGCAGTTTTTGAACGGTTCGCTCGATTATTACAACACCGAACAGGTGACCGCCTGTATGAATATAGGCGATTACAGCTTCCTTTTCAGTTGGCTTGCAGGCGGCGTAATATTAGTATCGCTTGCAGGCGCTATGGTGCTGTTCGTGGATAGGGTGCTTTCTATAATTATTTTATACATAGTTGCGCCCTTCTCAATCTCGACGGTCGTTATAGACGACGGCGCGCACTTCAAGCTGTGGCGTGACCAAATACTCGTAAAGTTCTTTATGGGTTACGGTGCGATTATTGCACTCAATATCTACGCTATGGTCGTGTCTCTCGTAATGAACCCGTCGCTACAGTTCTTCCAAAACTCGTTCCTAAATATCCTTATGAAACTTCTGCTCATAGGCGGCGGGGCGGTTACGCTTAAAAAATCTATGGGGCTTATCGGCAACCTCGTACAGGCAGGGGCAGGTTCAAACGAAATGCGCGACAACGCCATTGCCGCATCTGGCTTGCGCCGTGCGCTCGGCACAATCGGCGGCGGACTTGCTACCGTTTCGGGTTTAAACTTTGCTAAAGGCGTCATAGGCGAAGCCGTAAATATGAAGAAAAAGGAATATGCGGCAGGCATACTCAATACTCTTGGCTTAGGAAACGGCAAATCATCGACTGGCGGTGCGCCCAACGCAGGCGGAAAGGGTGAAGAAGGCGACAGCGATTCCAAAAACGACGACAAGCCTAAATTCAACGGCAATCAAAACGCCGTAAAGGACGCAATCGGCGGCAACAATTCAAACGGGCAGAATAATCAATTGGACAATAAAAACGGTTCACAGCCTTTAGGCTTCGGCAACCAGATGGTCAACGACGCTATAAATAATCAAAGCGACCATCTTCAGCCGCGCAAGGGCGAAGACGCCGACGACGACAATAAATTCAGTTTGAACTAACGGGGGGGGACAGGTGTGAGAATTATTCCTAAAACCGCTAAGGTAAAAAT
Organism: Candidatus Coproplasma sp.; assembly: GCA_051887755.1. GTDB lineage: Bacteria > Bacillota > Clostridia > Christensenellales > Borkfalkiaceae > Coproplasma. The sequence goes on along the minus strand of JBJFAF010000032.1, from coordinate 6,422 downwards.
TAAATTCTTTAAAAACGTGTCCGTAGTGGATATGATAATAGCCATACTCGGGCTCGGACTTGAAGTATTGCTCTTTCTTACCAACATCGGCATAACCAAATATTTTTTAATGGTCATACTACTGTGTGCGGTAGTCGGGCTATACGTCCCTTTCGACGGTCAGCGTTTTTATATGGTGATTGTCAACCTTGCAAAGTATGTGTTCTCCGCAAAGAGGTATTCTGCCGAATATAAAAATTCAGCAACCAATGTAAACCTGTTTATCCCCTTTAAAGATATTCAGGACGGGTATATCGTATACGGCGATTACTTTGCAGGCGTTCTTCAAATCGACCCGAGGGAGTTCAGGCTTTTATCGGGCTATAGACAGGACCAAATTATAGACATATACTTTGGCAGGCTTATCCGTTCGATAAGCGGCAAGACTAAGGCGTCGCTCATTAAAATCGACAGAAAACTCCTCTTCGATGACTTCGTAAAGGCGGAGAGGGCAAAGCTTGAAAAGCTTAAAAAAATCTATGAAACGGGCAGTATTTCAGGTGAAGAGCTGCTCGCACGCGAAAAGGTTATAGAAGATAGAATAGCCGTCTACGGCAGAATGAGCGGCGATAACGTCATCAAAAAGCCCTTCTACTACCTCGTCGTATACGACGCAGAAAAGTCGGTTATCGACGAAATTATAAATAACGGCGTCGTCTCCCTCGAGCAGGCGGGTATGACCTCTAAAAAGTTGACCGATAAGGAAATTGCAGTATTCCTTAAATATACCTATACCGACAAGTTTGAAGAGAGCGATATCGACTTGCTCGCCCCCGAAGAGATTTTGGGCTGGATAAAGCCGTGCGACGTGCATTTTACTCCTAAAAGTACGGTTATAGACGGCGTGGAAACGTTTAACTATACGGTCAAGAATTTCCCCCTTTCGGTTTTAAACGCCTGGGGATATCAGATGTTCAATATCGAAGGCACTAAGGTCGTTATGAACCTTGAGCCCTATGAAAAGAATAAGGCGGTAAAGATGATTGACCGCAGTCTGCAGGAGCTTGCAAGCCAGTCCGAGCAGTCGTTTAAGGCTAGCTCGCTCATTGACAAGAGGACGCATATCGAAACGCTCGTAGACGTCTTAAGAATGTTACAGAACGACAACGAAACGCTGTATAAAGTGACCTTGCACTTCACTTTATACAACAGGGACGGCAAGAGCGGCGAGGACAAGAAAAACCTTAAAAAGACTATAAAGAGAATACTTGCCGAGCAGGGGTTCGAGCTTGCGGATAACTTCTGTAAGCAGAATAAAGCCCTAATATCTTCCAACGTATCCCGTTTCGACGCTATGGATGAGTTCGCAAGGGCTATCCATTCGGGTTCGGTTGCGGCGGTGTTCCCCTTCGTCCTTTCAACCGTTATGGACAACGGCGGCATCATCTTAGGCACGGGCGGAGAGTTCCCCGTAGTAGTCGACTTCTTCAAAAGGGATAGGGAGAGGGTCAACTCTAACATGGTAATTATGGGCAAGTCGGGTTCGGGCAAGTCCTACGCAACCAAGACTATGCTTGCAAATCTCGCCGCAGAGAATAGTAAAATCTTTATTCTCGACCCCGAAAACGAGTATTCAACCCTTGCGCAGAGCCTTAACGGAAGAATTATAGACGTAGGTACGGCGTCGCAGGGCAGAATAAACCCCTTCCACGTTATAACCACGCTCGATGCGGACGAGGAGGGCGACGGGGCACGCATAGACAACTTTGCCGTGCATCTGCAATTCCTTGAGGAGTATTTCCGTGTGGTACTGCCGGGGATAGACGCACAGGCTTTGGAATATCTCAACAACCTTATAGTAGAGCTGTATGCGTCTAAGGGAATAGGTTTTTCAAGCGATTTTAGGTCGCTTTCAGCCGAAGATTATCCCGTGTTCGACGACTTGAATAATCTTATAGAGGAAAAGCTTAAGAATGCTAAGGTAGATTACGACTCTTCCAACCTTAGAATTTTATCCAACTTTATCTCTAAATTTGCAAGCAACGGCAGGGATTCCAACCTGTGGAACGGACCTTCTACGCTTACCGTAAAGGAAAATTTCACGGTGTTCAACTTCCAAAGTCTGCTTGCCAACCGCAACGGCGTAATAGCCAACGCACAGATGCTTCTCGTCTTAAAGTGGCTTGATAACGAGATTATCAAGAACAGAGAATTTAACCTAAAGCACGGCACTGACAGAAAGATTATCGTCGCAATCGACGAAGCGCACGTCTTTATCGACCCCAAATATCCCATAGCCTTGGACTTTATGTATCAGCTTGCAAAGCGTATAAGAAAGTACAACGGTATGCAGATAGTTATAACCCAAAATATTAAGGACTTCGTCGGCACGCAGGAGATTATAAGGAAGTCCACGGCGATTATAAACGCCTGTCAGTATTCCTTTATCTTTTCGCTTTCGCCCAACGATATGGACGATTTATGCACGCTATACGATAAGGCGGGCAAGATAAACACGACCGAGCAGGAGCAGATAATCAACAACGAACGAGGTAACGCCTTTATTATTACGGGACCGACCTCGAGAACGAATATAGAGATTATCGCAACGCCGAAGGTAAGAGAAATGTTTGGCGGATAATAAAAAAATGTTTCAGCAGATTTATCTATTTGTATACGGTCTTGTTGCACTTCGTACTTTATAATTAATACGCAACGAAAAATTTAAACTTAAAAGGAGTAGAAATCGTTATGCCCGTAAGCAAAACGAACGTGCCGCTCAAAGCCGAGCTTAAACAATATTATTCAAAAATTTTCGTCTGCGGAGATAAAGCCGCAGAGCGAGGCGTCAACGACGACCGTGAGACTATTGTGAACGCTCGTGACTTTGCAATAGAGCAGGAGTCTATGATTCCCAACGGAGTATTAGGACCGGATAGGTTGATACGCTATAGAGAAAATCTTTACGATAGTGCGTATAAAAATGCATATACGGATATGCTTAAAAAGGCGTATTCCCGCAATTTACAGGCGCAGATAGATGGAAAAGGCGGACGAAGCCTTGAGGAGGTCACCAAGAGCTGTTTTAATTATTTCGACAAGCTTAGCGTATACGCATCGCCGAACAAGGCAAGGGAATTAAAGGTGGCAAGCACGCTCTTTACCTACGACGAGATTGCAAGGCTAAAGGAAGGCGAGGCTGAAAAATTCCCCACAAACCGCATAGATAAGGAGTTCAGAGAGCTAAACGCCCCCGACGAAGAGGGGAGAATACCTAAAGTCAAGGGGAGAGTTCGTAGAGCCCTCTCAAAGGCGGATAATATATTTGGCGAAGTTACGAACGAGAATGCGGCTGATAAGTGCGTGGACGTAACCGCAGTGCTTATGGCTTTAGAGCAAAAACACGCAACGAGGAGCGGACTTTGGAAGTTCTTCCACCCCATCGACAACTACCGAGAAAAATCAGCAATAGCACGCATAACCGAGCAGATGGGCAACACCTTTTCTCAAGAGCAGATAAACGCCGCCCGCAACTACGATTATAATTATCACTTCGTTTCCGACGAGATAGCCTCAGCGCAGGCGGTTCATAGTATGACGGGCAAAGATAATATAATTTTTAAGATTTTTGACGAGAAAATGAAAGACGAAATCGAAATCAATGTCGATTTTGAAAGTGGAAAATGGAAAGAAGGTTTTGCAAACGGCAAGACGGATATTATAGAAGACGAGCTTTTAAAGGGGCTTGAAGAGGAGGGCGCTAATGGGGCGGGCGATGACGCTAAAAACCTGAATGAAAGCAGGAATTTTGCAGAAGAGCTCGACGGCGACCTCGACTTATCCGTCTTAGGCGGGGAAGGTATGCGTGAGAGCATAAGCGTCGAGGACGCAATGGATAAAGAGCCCGAGGAAAAGAGCGCACGCATAAGCCAAAGTGATTCGACGGCAGCAAACAAAAATCTTGGTTAATAAAATCAAGGAGTTAGATAATGAAAAGAGATGATTTTATCAGGAAATATCCTGCTTTAGATTCAATAGGGTTTAGAATTGATTCTGCATTAATGCGTGAGAGTGCGGAGAATTTAACCATTACACGCTCGTCGGAAAGAATGCCCACCGCTCCCGAAACGGGGAAGTCAAAGCGGGGTTTGCCTCGCTCGGTATATTCAAACGCATTGAAATACGTACTTGATACAATGGCGGAAAAACGCCCCGAATTTACCGAAAGCTTAAACAAGGTCGTGCAGGACTTCGACGCAATGATGCAAGAAGAATATAAGTTTAAAAGGTACGGCGGTATGTCCAAAGAGCAAATGCACTCGGCTATGGCTAATACTATAGAGCGTATGCCCGAAAACGCCGTAGACTACACGGTCAGCCTTTTAAACGAAAGGGCAAGGGGGGACGAGACGAGTATAGCCGACGCCGCTGAAAATATGGTGAAGGACAATGCAGGCAAGCTCGCCGACAACGTAAACGTATTAAAGGCTTTAGAACAGGTCCACGCAAACCGTTCGCTCGGTTGGAAGATTTTGCACCCCTTTAAAAACTTAGGCGAGTGGATGGCTATCCGCTCAATCAAGGGCGACCTTAAAGAGAGCGCAGGCGAGCAGGAATTTGAAAAGGAATATCAAAAAGAACCCGAAAGATATGACTTTAAAGAGAGCGACGGCAACGAAATTAAAGCTTCCGACCCCGAAGCTCAGGCGCAGAGGGAAAGCGCTTTAGCCGCACCCGAAAGAGAGATAGCCCCCATATCCGAAGCGGAGATAGAAGAGCCTGCAAGCGAAATTTCTCAGCCCGTTCAGCAGACTGAAACCGTAAACAACAATTTGCAAAAATAAATTAATAAAAAAATATATATTATAAGGAGAAAATAATATGGCTAGGTACAGAAACGAAAATGGCGTATGGGTAGACGAACCCGAAGAAGTAAACGAAGCTGAGCAAGAGCAACAGCAGAGAATCAATCAGGTAAACGAGTTTATGAGAAACTTTACCTTGTCAAACGAGAGCAAAGTTATTCTCGACGATTTTAACCATACGGTAGCGGCTGGCGGCGTTTCCCCGATGACGGAACAAGACGTGTTTAACTTCGTGATGTCCTGTAAGTACGACGAGATAGTCAACGGCGTGCCTTTGGCGCAGGCATATCGCAGAGTTTACAGCGAAACTCTGTCGCAGAAACTTTCGGATTACGTCAGGCACACCAACGAGTGTTCGGTAAACGGTCAGCCTGTAAATAACGACGAGATAAATATCGTTAGTATTTCCGACAAATTTGAAAATTTGGTACAGGGTATATATTCAAATTTAAATAACAGCGAAGCTATACCCGACAACGGCGGCTTAAACGCAAACGAGATGTACGAGTTGCAGAACAGGCAATATGCAAATATGCTTACGACAAAATCTAAAGTGGCTTACGCTCGAGATAGTGCAAACGGTACGAGAACGGTTGCCGAGACCTGTCAAGCCGCTCGCAACGTCGTGCAAAACGCATATAGGGAAGAGCAGCTTTTGACGGTTAATACTCGAACATACGACGTATCAAAAGCGGTTGCGACTATAAGGGGTCTGCAGGACGTACACGCAAGCCGTAGCTGGGGCTGGTTTTTCCGCCACCCTGTAAACTATATTAAAGAAGCTATTGCCATCAGCAAAATGAAGAAGGACGCAGTTCGCCTTTCGGGTTTTTCAAAAGAACATATCGAGCGCAGAGTGAACGCACGCGAGAGATTGCTGCCTTTTGCGGAAAATGACAACAACAATATATCTTTGAGAGCAGTTAACGAAAATATGGCGGAAAGCGAGCTTGATAAGGCGGATGAAATCGAGCGCCAGAGAAATGCAATAGAGGCAAGGATGGCGCAAAAGAAACTGCAGGACGATATGGACGCAAAACGTGCGAATGACGAAGTCAACGAAGATTTACAGGCGGCAAGGGATTTGGGACTTATCGACGAACAGGGGAATTCTATCGAACCCGTAAACGAAGATTCCGAAGAACGCCAGCCTTTAGATATTGAAGACCCCGAAAAGTCAAATTCGTCTCAAGTCAGCGAAAAGGTTGACGAGGCTAAAAAAGCACCCCAAATCGAGTCGGTACCTAAAAAATAAATAGTATAGGGGCAATCTATCATATGAAATTAATTAAAAAAATTGTTGCCGTTATGGCAACGGTTGTTTGCCTTGTGGGCGTAGGTATATTTGCCGCCTGTTCGGGTGAAGAGCCGAGCTCGGCATTGCAAAATATTGAAGCTTCAGGTTATATCTACGTTGCCGAAGAGCAGACTATAGCTATCGAAGGCAGTACTTACTTTTTGGGTGACGAACCTGCACGCTTTAAATCCACTGTATCCGCTTCGGATATAGTTTTGGACAGCAACCTCTCAGGCAAAACGGTAAAAAGCGTTAAGTACGTTAGCGAAGAAGAAATTGAA
>JBJFAF010000031.1:18333-22360 GCA_051887755.1 Candidatus Coproplasma sp. | reverse complement strand
AACTTTAATACCTACGAAAGGGTTGAAGTAGATGATGGAAAAACTACTAATAATAATTCGCAATTGGCTGAAAAGCCAAATGTTAAGGATATAGAATGTGAAGTTGAAAAAAGCATTTTAGAGCAATTTTTGTTTAGTGAAAGTAAAATGCCCAATTCACAGAACTTTTAAGCGAAGAATTTAAGATGAAATTGGGTTGAAAGGAGAAAACAGATGCTTACAAAAGTTACAAGGATTAAAGATTATGGCATTTTCAGAGATTTTTCATGGGATGCGTCACTTCCGCCTTTTAAAAAAGTAAACTTGTTTTATGGACTAAATGGTTCGGGGAAAAGTACCTTCTCCACTCTATTTTATGATATATGGAAAAAGGAATTAAAACGGTTTGCCGGATATTTTAAGGTGGAAGATGATCAACTTGGTAATATAGAATCTACAATTTTGGATTCCAACAGCAAGAACATCTACGTATTCAATTCACAATTCATTCAGGATAATATCGGAGAGTATTCAAATTTAAAAGGTATAGTATATATTTCCGAGCAGAATAAAGAGGCAAAAGAAGCGTTAGATATACTAAAAAAAGAGAGAGAACGACTCAAATCTACTTATACAACCCTTCAAACAAAATATGATGCAGCCGAAAAGGCTGTAGATCAAGCTAATATTTCAGCAGCTAAGACTATTAAAGGCGAATTTCAATTTATTGGTGGAGCAGGTGTAAGGTTTTCAAATTATAATAAAACATCATTTAAAAACGCTTTGGATAAGTATGCTGATTTTTTAAAAGAAACCATTGCTCTTACAGATATATTTAAACAAATCGAGGTGGAAAAATCCTTATTAAAAGACGACATAAAAAGTAAAATTGAACTTCCTACGTATAACTTTGATGTAAGGATGACTAAAGAATTGTTTTCACGAACAAAAGAATTGCTTTCTCAAACACCCAAGAAGTACCTTAAAGAAAATATCTCCGATGAAATTTTTGCTTGGATCGAAGAGGGTTATCGCATTCATTCATCTAATATTTGTCATTATTGTGGCAATATAATTTCACCTGAAAGAAAGGCTTTTTTGGATGGCGTATTCAATGACGAAATGCAAAAGTTGCAAGCAGGATTAAAAGAAAGTAAAGCTAAATGGGAGGAACTGTTGCTTCCAGAGATTAATATTCCGGAATCAAACTTATATACAACTAAACAGTCAGAGTTTTCTGCTTGCTTGAAAGAATATCAAGCATTAAGAACAAAAGTTAATAGCTTTATAGAGATGTTAGTTGGCAAAATAAATATTAAATCTTCAAACCCTTTCGATGGAATTGATTTAGATCAATCATTTAATGATATTTTCTTTAATATCTCCAAGGTGATTAGCAATTTAACATTAGTCATTATGGAAAACAATGACTTAACAGAAAGCTTCGAGACAAAACAAAAGGAATCGGTCTATAAAATAGAAAAATTATTGGTTTATAAGGAATATATCGAATTAAAAATTCCCGATTTAAATACAGGTTTGAGACAAGCAGCAAAAAAATTAAAGGATCACGAAGTTCAGCAATGCGTAAATCAAAGTCAGATAACGGAAAGGGAAAATGAACTTATTGACGTTATAAAAGCAAGTTCAAACTTCAATGAATTATTGTCTAAATTTTTAGGAAGAGACGAATTATTCCTTCAATACGATGAAAAAAGCAAAGGCTATCGCATAAAAAGAAAGGGTTCCGATAACGATGCCAAACACTTGAGTGAAGGAGAAAAAACGGCAATCGCCTTTATTTATTTCCTTACTAAAGTTCACGAAAATGGAAATGATATAACAAAATCGACCATTGTATTTGATGACCCTATTTCAAGCTTCGATTCAAATCATTTATTCAATGCCTTTTCTTTCATTGAAACTTATTTTGAAAAGTGTGAGCAATTATTTGTTTTAACACACAACTTTAATTTTTTCAAACTTTTACGTAAAAAATATTGCAAAATCGCTGAAATGTATTTAGTACAAAACAGCTATATGCAAAAAGATGGAGTCTCGTCTCGTTTTGCAAAAATTGTGACTTTACCAAAATCCTTAAAACAGGCAAGTTCTGAATATTGTTATCTTTTTGAAAAAATATATCGGTTTTATAATGAATATAGCACGACAGACTCTATCGAGTTTAATGACTATATGCAAATGTCTAATACTTGCAGAAAAGTATTAGAGAGCTTTGCGTCATTCAAGATACAAAACGTTAACGACTTGTCGCAAAAAATATCAGGCCTATATAAGTGTAATCGACCGGATGGATACACTCTGACAGATTCAGAAAAAATGGAAAGCGAAAAGATCTATCGTTTTGTCAATGCCTTTTCACATGAAAGTCTGTTTGAAGATATCGGAGAAACCGACATCGTTTTTGGAGAATTACATGCAGTTGTAGGTGATATTCTAAAATTAATTGAACGAGCAGATAAGGATCATTATAATGCTCAAATAAAATCATTTTCTTAATTTTCATACACCCCAAAATATACACCCGAGATACACCCAGATGGGAGGGGAGTGGGTGGAGATGGGTAAAGATATAGAAGATATACATAAAAAATCGCTAAAAAAGAGCGTTAAATCAATGATATATAGGGGGTAACGGGCTATTTTGCATAGCCAAAGTATCTCCGACGCTCGGTGCCGCTGGTTCGAATCCAGTCGGGTACACCACAAAGAAACCCAAGCCGAATAGCGGCTTGGGTTTCTTTGTGGTTAAGACTGAGGTCGAAATGCGTAGCGCACGAAGAATAAGTAATTTAAAATGTGTTTCATAAATCGTGCGCACGCTCGCTCGTCGACGCAAACATCGCTTTAAGCCGTTTGAGAAAGACTCAAACGGCAACGTGGCTTGAGTTGCGTCTCCTCTCCCACAAAATCTTTGAAAGCAAATCTTTTGTGGGTACCCTGTCAATAATTGCAACGGCACGAGGCTTTATGCCGAAGTAATCCAGTCGGGTACACCATATACAATGCCCCCTGTCTATCGAGGGTCATTTTTCTCTTAAATTTTCTTGCAAAGACTGTTTAAGTTGTCTTTGATTTCTTCAGCCGTCATACCATAGAACGGCGTATCTTCTTCACGGTAAAGGTTAATTATTTTAAGTCCTTTTTTCTTTGCGTAGTTCAAAGCGGTTTTAGCTCCGCTACTGTACGCCTTTTCATCAACGTAGCATATAAGCGTGTCGCAAGTATCAATCATTCGTCGGTTGCTTAACGTTATCTGGCGTTTAAAGTGCGTGTCTTCAATATCATACATAACCGTCTTAACGTCGGCGTAGGGAGACTGATAGTCGTTGCCGACAGTACAATTAATTGCGTTTAGGTTTGTAATAACAACTTCAATAACTAAGTCGGGATAGCTTTCCCTTAGCCTTCTACATATATTTAATGCAAGATTGTCAAATTCACCGTGCGTACCCATTGTAAAAAAACGGCAACTGTTTCGTATTTGTGCGGTCATTGTGTCGGTTAACCGTTTTTCCAACGTTTTAGCAAAGATTTTTCTATGTCCTATAAAACCCGTTCTACTCATTATTAGCTCCCCCAATGCGCATACTATTATAGCACAAAAACAGAGATATATCTCTCATATTTGCGAATTTTCTTTGGTAATATTATAAGAGATATATCTCTTTAGGGTTTTATGAATGAAGTTAGAAGAAGCAATAACAAAACGCATATACGATTTATGCGATAGTAGGGGGATAGCGCCTAATAAGTTAGCGAGTATGGCGGGGCTGCCGTCCGCAACGCTTAGGTGTATTTTTTACGGAAGAAGCAAAAACCCCGGAACGAGAACGTTGTTGGATATTTGTCAGGCGTTGGAGATTACGCTTTACGACTTTTTTAACGACCCTGTGTTTAAAACTTTGGATTTGGAAGGCAGTTATTAATTAGAATAATTGGAAAACAAAAGACAACCCCCGTTAAGACGGGGGTTGTCTTTTGCAATTTAAATGCTTAATAATTTTTGTTAAGGCATTGCCTTATT
>JBJFAF010000031.1:0-18233 GCA_051887755.1 Candidatus Coproplasma sp. | reverse complement strand
GTTAAGGCATTGCCTTATTTGTATAATTTGCAGGTATATTCCTTTGCGCCGCTGATTTGGAACTCGCAGTCGTCTTTGTAACCCTCGACGTTTAAAACGTGGAAGACGAATTCGGTTACGTCTGTTTCAGAGCCGAACCAGTCGTTTACCTGCGTCTGAGTAATGGAAATCTTGCCGTTTGAGTCGGGATAAATCTGAATAGAGGGTAAAGAGAAATCTATACATTTACCACCCTGACAAATCTGAGTTGAAACGTTTTCAAGATTCAACGCCGAGCCGTCCTCGTATTGAATGACGAAGGTATAGGTGTTCTTACTGCAAGCCGAAACTGCGAAAGCGCAAGCGAATACCGCACAAGCAACTAAGAGTACGACTGAAATTCTTTTGCATAATTTTTTCATAATATTAACTCCTTATAGGGTTTGATTAACTTTTTAATTTGCGGAATAGGTTAAATGCTCCATATAGCAAGCAAAGCACATCCAACCGCGGTTATCGCCCGCACCGCCGTTTTTACTTATAAGCGAATTGAGAATACTTACGATATTTTGGTCAGCCTCAACCAAGCCGTAGAGCTCGTCGTTAACGTCCTTTGCCTTTGCCTGTTTGAGGTATTCGAACATATCCGCCTGTGCGGTAGAGCTTATGGTGGCGAATATATTGTTGTTAATAAGCGTTTCTACGGAAGCGTAGTTCATACCGTTAAGCTCGCTCATAAAGTAGCTCATGTATACCATATTGATGTAGACGGGCTTAGAGTGGTCGGGAGTGCCGTCGTCATTTGCGTAGTAATATCTATCGGTTGCGCTGTCGTAAGCGGCTTTAATACCGAGGTAGATGAATACGTTGTTTTCGTCGTACGTCCAAGCACCGCCGTTGGTGGAGCAGTGCATAAGCTTATCTACGCTCTCGTAATAGGTTATATCGAACGTGAAACTGCCCGTCGTCTGTTCTTCGATATATAAGAGAAGGTAGACTGTTTCGCCCTCTGCAAGCGTTAAATATTTATTGAACGAGCTGTATCTGCTGGCGTAATTACCGTCTTCGTCCAAAATAGGGTTGTTGTTCTCGTCCAAAATGGGTACGACTACGTCGAAGTCCTGTACGCCCGTGCAGTAGTCTATAAAGATACTGTTGAGACCGTCGTCCGACATCTTGAAAATCGTGAGGTCGGGAAGATTGCCCTCGTAATCTCGTATCTGATAGACGCCGTCCTTGGGAGCGGTGAATTCGTAGTAAAGACCGTTAGGACGGGTGAGGGGGTATTTAACCTGACCGGTTATCATTTCGGTCTTATCGCCCGATGCAGGGGTTGAACCGAACGTTATTTCATACGGGTTGAAAATGGTGAGCCCCTCGGTTATGTCCGTATCCCTTAGGCAGTCCTCGCCGTCCTCGTGCGCCATGCCGTAGTGGTCGTAGTAGAAACAGAACTCAAGCCACTCGTTCTCGTGTGCGTCTGCGCCTTCATATGCGTTTACGAACGCCTCCGCCCACTCTCTAAGCTGAACGGATACGGGCATAAGCTGATAGGGCTTTTCCAACATATCCAACATATGGTTATAACTTTGAAGAGCGGTGGAGAAATCTTTGTCGCCGATTTTTACGGTGAACGAAACTACGCTGTTGCCGTCCTCGCTTTCAATCGTTTCGGCGAACATAAAGTAGGTCATATAGTACAAGGTCGCATAGTCGCTTGCACCGTCGTGTTCAAAGTGGTTGTTCTCGGTGTGCTGTTCGCTCCAAGGGGTGATGTTCGTAAGGCTTATATAGAGAAGGGGACCGTCTGCACTGCCTACGTGGTAGAAACCGTCCGAACCGAGTACGACGTCGACGTAGTGTTCGTACTTGCCCTCTTTAAACGTGCCCGACGCCGCCTCTCTTATAACGTCGAGAGCAGGCGTGTCCGAGCTGACCGTAGAGGTGTGAATATTTTTAATCTTTGCGCAGTCCTGCCCGACCGCCTCGGCGCTGGGGTCGCCCTCGTCCTTTTGGAATACGAAAGAGAGCTCAACCGTCTTATCACGGTCTGCAACGTAGCAGTCGTAGGACGTCCAACCGTTTTCAGTACCCGACCAACCGTCGCCGTTTATAAGTTGACCGTCGAGGAATACATATAAGATATCCCTGCCCTCTTCGGAGGATACGAAATAGTCGAAGGAGAGCAAATCGTCCTTTTTCAGCACTATATCGACGTACAAGATGGCGTATGAATTCTGCTTGCCCGTGTTGGTTACCGTTATAACGTTGCCGAACGTTTCGTCGGTGGTCGTCGTCCAAGGCCAAGCGTATACGTCTTCGGTATCAGCCCTGTAGGAGGCGTTAAGTCCGTTTGCGCTTGCCGCCTCAGCCATCTCCATCGAGGAGGGCATTTTTACGTCGGGAATTTCCCTATCCGCACTCGAACCGCCCTCTTCGCTGCCCGTGCCGCCCGTGCCGTTTACGTCCTGAACGTAGTTGTCGGAGGCGTACTTTTTAAATAGCTCTTGCCAGAAGGCAACCGAGGGCTGACCGCCCGATTCCCAGAAGGCAATCATGCCGTATCTGTCTATAACGATGGTGGTAGGCGCCGACTCTATGTTAAATCTCTTTTGAATGCCCACGGTGTCTACGCAGAGGGGGAAGGTAAGCGTAAAGTCCTTTTTATATTTCTCGACGTAATCTGCTACGTTCTTATTCGTATAGCCCGAGAAACATACGCCTATAACCTCGACGTCGTTCTTTGCGGCAGAGTAAGCCGCCTGAAGGAAGGGGAATTCCTGAGTACAGAAAGTACAGGTGGGGTACCAGAAGTTGAGTACAATTGCCTTTTTCTGTTTTAAGATGTCGGAGAACTTATAATTCCTCGTACCCGTATAACCCTCGTCGTCCGAACGGTAATCTTTTAAGGTAAAGTCGTTGATGATTTCGCCTAAGGAATAGAGTTTATCCGACGTAGCCGCCTGACTAATAACCTTAGAGGGGATAGAAATATCTATATCCTCTCTCTTTTCGGGGTTGGTAGAATAGGATACGCCCTCCTCAAGATAATATCCTGCGGGCAGAGTTTCTTCGTCCACGACGAGCGAATAATCGCCCAACGAGAGATTGAAATTGATTACTCCGTCCTTGGAAATACCCGACCTAACCTTAGTGCCGCTTGCGTTGTATGCGCTTACCCTTACGCCGTCAAGCTTAAGTCCGCCTGCGGAGTGCACGTTTACGGTGTATTTTTCGCTCGTCTCTTCCTCGACAAAGCCGCTGCCGGGTTTAAAGGCGGGGTAGTCCGTGCTCTTCGAGCCGCAACCGACGATTCCTAACGTTAATATTAGGGCTGTGACGCTTGCAATAATTTTAGTGAACTTTTTCATAATTACCTTTCGTTATAGTTTCGTAGCGCATTCGGTGCGCTTGATTTCCGATAATCATTTTATAATAGGTAAAAATAAAAGTCAAATAATTATTCCGTCGGTTACATTTATAATTTGTATAAATAAATATTATACGCAAAATTATGCGGCGTCATCTGCATAAAATTAGGGAGTATGCGCATAAAAATGAAAAGTGCGGCAAAAATATTTCGCCGCACATAAGGTTGTAAATTTACTGTTATAACGGGAAGTTTATCTTTTCAAACGCCCTGTTGTCTCCAAAGTAGGCGTCGGCGGGCAGGTTCGCACCGAGTGCGCTCATAACCTTCGCCACAGTCATCTCAATGGACATATCGTAGGAAATCTTTACGTTCTCGGGCAGGTGTTTCATACTGTCGTACACCTTAGCCCTGCTCATAACGGGTCCTATAATGACCTCTACGCCGCACCTCTTGCAGTAGTCGGCAAAGCGCAAAAAGTTAAGGTTGTCCCCCTGCGTGCATATCGTGCCGCTGTGCGAAAGCTCTATTATCACGGCTTTGGGCTTGACTTCATCGAAGTCGTAAACGGCAAAGTTCAAAAGCGAACGCATAGTTATTAAAATTACGCCGCCCGAGAGTGCGGGGTTGCACCCCTTTTTGCGGTTGTTTCTTATCTGCTCTAAGGTGGGCAGATAGGGCGATTGATTGAACACGACCTCGCCGTTTACTATTTCCGCAAGGTAGGCGTTTAGCACCGAATAGTAGTTGCCTATGATTTCGGCGGGGTAACTCAAGCGTGAGCCTAAGTGAATTTTGCAATTCTCCCATTCGTTGGCAAAGGCGCAATATACGCCGTTCAGCCCCGTCTTTTCGATGAAGTCGACCGCACCCGAAAAGTTGGTTACGCCGTTAGAGCGGCTATCGGTCAAAGGATACAGCGCCGAAACGAATACGATAGGCAGGGGGTAATCGCAGAACACCTGTGAAAACCAGTTGACCGTAAAGCACAGCGTATCAGTGCCGTGGGTTACGATTACGCCGTCGTAAAGGGAGGTATCCGCTGCGGCGACGCAGTCGTAAATCTTTTTTAAATCGGAGGGCTGTACGTTTTCGCTTAAGACGTTGACGGGCGAAACCTCGTCGAATATAATGTCGCTATTCGTCCTCGTGCGGTAGGCGGAGATGAGCGCCTTTCTGCTTTTAATGTCAAGCGATACGTTCTCGCCCTCCGTTTCGCTGCCTATCGTGCCCCCCGTAAAAACAACAAGAATTCTCTTTTTCAAAGCCGTGCCTCGCTAACGTGTAAATTAATCTGCATTTTAATCTGCGCTACGGCATAATTTTACTACAAGACCGCTTATAAAAGCAAACGCTTTTAAGCACGTTTTGCTCTGCCGCAGCAAACTAAATTTATTTTTGCTATTGATTATCGTTAAGCGGCGTGATATAATAGTCGTATGATATCGGGGGAACAAACTATGAACGATTTTTTTTACTATACGCCGACTGCCGTTTACTTCGGTAAAAACGCCGAAGAAAAGCTTTCGGATATTTTAAAGCGTTACGGCTTTAAAAAGGTTCTTTTACACTACGGCGGTCAAAGCGCACAAAAAAGCGGGCTTTTAACCCGCATAAAATGGGTGCTCGAACGTGCGGGCGTAGGCTATGCGGAGCTTGGCGGTGTTCAGCCTAATCCCCGCCTTTCGCTCGTTAATCAGGGCATATCCCTGTGTCAACGTGAAAACGTCGACGTGATTTTGGCTGTCGGCGGCGGCAGCGTTATAGACAGCGCAAAGGCAATCGGGCTCGGCGTTGCGGGCGGAGGAGACGTGTGGGATTTCTACAGCCGCAAAAGGGTGGCGGAGAGCTGTCTACCCATAGGCGTGGTATTGACTATTTCCGCCTCGGGCAGCGAAATGAGCAACTCTTCGGTTATAACTAACGACGATATTTGCGAAAAAAGGGGGTTAAGCTGTGACTTGACGAGACCGACTTTCGCAATACTCAATCCCGAGCTCACGATAAGCGTTTCACCTTTCCAAACTGCGTGCGGCTGTGCGGACATATTTATGCACACGGCGGAAAGGTATCTCGCCGCAGGCGGGAATATGAAATTGACGGACGCCGTTTCGGAGGCGCTTATGACGACGGTGATTGCGACGTCGAGGAGGGTTTTGCAAAACTCAAACGACTACGACGCCCGTGCGGAGCTTATGTGGGCGGGGAGTCTTTCCCATAACGGGCTTACGGGTTGCGGTACGGACGGCGGCGACTGGGTTGTGCATTGGCTCGGTCACGAGCTGTCCGCCTTATACGACGCCGCTCACGGTGCGGCGTTGACTGCGGTATGGGGCAGTTGGGCGAGGTACGTCTATAAAAACTGCCTGAACCGATTCCACCGCTTTGCCGTAGAGGTTATGGGCGTAAGACCCAACGGCACGAGGGAAGAGCTTGCGCTCAAGGGTATTGACGCCTGCGTGGAATGGTTTAAATCTATCGGTATGCCCGTCTCGCTTGCAGACTTAGGCGTCAACCCCACTGACGACGATTTGCGTTTAATGGCACGCAAGATGGCGGCAAAGTGCAACGGCGCAAAGGGCAGCTGTATGTCGTTGGGGGAGAACGATTTCTATAATATTTACCTTAGCGCTTTGAATTAGCGCTTTGAAATTAAACTTCGCATAAGTATCGTCGAGCTGCGGCAACCTTCAGTCATTTGCTTAATTGTAAACTCCTTCAGGTTTTCCGCACTTATTTCAAAAATGGAAGATAATTTAACCTATAAAAATCCCGTAATATTCGCCGACTACTCCGACCCTGACGTTATACGAGTCGGCAAATACTTCTATTTAATATCGTCGTCGTTCAACTTCGTGCCGGGCATACCCGTACTTCGCTCTGAAAACCTCGTCGAGTGGGAAATAGTAAACTACGTTATAAAAAGCCTTCCCTTTAAGAGGTTTAACGGTAAGGTCTGCGCAGGCGACGGTGCGTGGGCGCCCTCTATTAGGGAACACGGCGGCAAATTCTACTGCGTTATTCCCTTCCCCGACGACGGAATTTACGTTGCCGAGACGAACGATATAGAAGGCGAGTGGTCGCACCTGCGCCCATTGATTGCAGGAAAGGGCATTATCGACCCATGCCCTATTTGGGACGGCGAAAAGTGCTATCTCGCCGTAGCCTTTGCCCGAACGAGGGCGGGCTTTAATTCTAAAATAGGGGTCTACGAGGTCTCGCCCGATTTAAAAAGATGCGTATCGGACGGCTATAAAATCATCTACGACGGCAGGGATAACAACCCCGTAATAGAAGGACCAAAATTCTATAAGCGCAACGGCTACTTTTATATTCTCGCTCCCGCAGGCACGGTCAAGAGCGGTTGGCAGGTGGCGTTGCGCTCCAAATCCGTGTACGGACCTTACGAGAGCAAGATTATACTAATGCAGGGAGATACGCTCGTCAACGGACCTCATCAGGGTGCGCTCGTGGATACGGAGGACGGCAGGGACTACTTTTTGCATTTTCAAGATATGCGCCCCTACGGCAGGGTCGTACATCTTCAGCCCGTAACTTGGCAGGACGGCTGGTGCGTCTTAGGCAAGGCGGGTTATGACGGAATTGCTGGCACGCCCGTCGAGGGAGGTGCATACCCCGTTCAAATTAAGACCAACGCCGAACTGCCCTCCTGCGATAGTTTTGAGGGGAGGCTCTCCCCTATGTGGCAGACGCCCGCAAACCCGACGGAGGGTTGGGGGTGGGTCAATAGCGGCTTAACGCTCAACTGCCTGAATTTTAACGGCGATATAGAGGAGTTCCCCGCCGCTTTGACTGCGATGGTTTTAGGCGGGGAATTCAATTCGTCCTGCACATTTAACCTGTACGGCAAAGAGGACGGCGACGAGGCGGGGTTCGGCATAATCGGGAAAAAGAGCGCCGTCGTCTCCGTAGTCTACGAGGGCGGCGAATACCTTTTAAGATATTTCTTATCGGGCGAAGGCGGGGAGGAGGTTCTCCTACAATATCCCCTGCAAAACGGCGGGGTCTGCGTATCCTTAAAGGGCGTTAACCGTGATATATACCGTATTCAATGCACTTTTTCCGTCAACGGGAAGGAATTGCCTCACGAATTTTTCGCAAGCGAAGGCGTGTGGGTGGGCGCAAGATTTGCGCTTTTTGCAAGGAATAAAAAAGTTTGCTCGTCGGGGTGTGCGGTCTTTACTTCATTTTCCCGCTAACGCATAAAACGCTCTTCATATATACCTCGCATAAGTATCGTGAGCTGTGGCAACCCTCAGTCACTTACTTCATTATAAGCTCCTTCGGGTTTTCCGCACTCTCCTGCTCTTGCTCGTATCTATGAAGAGGAACGTACCCCAAAATAAGGTTAAAAATTACACTTCAATAAAAAATTACGGCACGCCGATAATTCGGCGTGCCGTTTAAAACGCAATTAAAACTTTGCTTTATAATTCCTCGGCGTTTTGGTCTTTATAGCCGTTGCCGTAAATCTCCTTTGCGGACGAAATAATCATAAACGCATTTTTGTCCTCTTCCTTGACTACGTCCCTTAAATGTGGGCACATAAAGGGCTTTACGACGCATAAAAGCATAACCTTATCTTCTCTCGTGTACGCACCCTCTGCGTCGATAATCGTCACGCCCGTATCAACTTCTTTTAAAAGCCTTTCCGCTATGTTTTCCTGTTTGGTCTTGTCGGTTATTATATACACCATCTTTGCCGAGTTGCCGCCGTACAGCACCCAATCGAAGACGAGCGTGAACACGACGACCGACAGTGCGGTATAGAACAGCGTTTGAATGTCGGGCTTGATGAACAGCGAACACGCAACTATAATCATATCGGTGACGAGCGAAATCATACCCGTGGGTATATGGCGGAACTTCTTTCTTAAGAGCTTTACGATAATATCCGTGCCGGCGGTAGATGCGCCCATACGGAAAATAAGCCCCATACCCACTCCGAACAAAACGCCGCCGACGACTGCGCCGATAATGTACTGCGTCGCCACGTCCATACCTGCTGTAAAAGGCAGTACGTTTAAGCCCTTTTCGCCGAGCGTAAGCTCCCATGCACTCATCATAAGTGCGGAGACGACCGTTGCGTACCCCGTCGAGAGCAGGAACTTCCAGCCGAAGAATATTAGCCCGAGTATTAGCATAGGCACGTTTAAAATAATAAGCCATACGCCCTGCGTAAGTTGGGGAACGTAGTGGTTTAAGATAATCGAAACACCCGTCATACCGCCCGAAGACAGGTTTGCGGGAGAGACAAACAGCGATATTCCCGTCGCATAGATAAGGCAGCCTAAGGTTATGATAAGATATTTTTTAAGCGTGTTTAAAGCTATTTGTTTTTTGTTGGACGGAGCGGTCTTTTTTGTTCTTTGAACCATAAACGGACAATCCTTGTCAAGTTTTAGTTTAACGCAATCATTATGCGCATATATTATATTTTATTCACAGTTTAATGTCAATTCTCGTGCGTCCATATTCTTTACATTTTTAAAATAATGTAATATAATGTCGGCGACGGAGAGGAGGCAGTAAATTGACTAAAGTTAAAAGGCAGAAAAAGACCTATACGCTTTTTACGGGCAAACAGCTTTTATGGCTGATTTTACCCATCGTAATCGAGCAGATTTTTTCTACGTCGCTGGGTCTTTTCGACTCGATGATGGTTTCGGGAATAGATTCGGCGGGCAATGTGGGCAACGCAGTCGCCAACGTAGACCAGATTAACAACCTTATCATACAGCTCTTCTCGGCTTTTGCCACGGGCGGTGCAATAATAACCTCGCAGTATATAGGCGCAAAGGACTATGACAAGGCGTCTCAAAGCGCAAAGCACGTCCTCGTTGTGGTCAGTATCGTTTCGCTGGCTATCTGCGCTCTGTGCCTTGCTTTGAACAACCCCTTGCTAAAGCTCTTTTTCGGCGGCGTGAGCAGAGAGGTTCACGAAAGCTCCCGCATATATTTCTACGTTACTGCGGCGTCCTTCCCCTTTATCGGCATATTCAACGCCTGTGCGGCGCTTTTGAGGGCGCAGCGCAAAAGTGTGTTTAATATGATTTCGGCGGCGCTTAGCTGCGTGCTTAATGTCGGCGTAAACGCACTTTTAATCTACGTTGCGCATATGGGCGTACTCGGTGCGGCGATTGCAACGCTCGTCTGCCGCAGTGTACCCGCAGTGCTTATGTTCTGCCTGCTGCTGCGTAAAAAGAACGTAGTAAGGATAAATCTCTTTGAAAAATTCCGCTTTGACGGCGGTATGGTCAAGCATATTTTAAAAATCGCTATACCAAGCGGAATCGAAAGCGCACTCTTCCAGTTGGGCAAGCTTTTAACGGTGACCTTCGTCAATATCGGTTATTATAATTCCCCCGTCCTCGACGCTATGGGCAACCCCGTCCTCAACGACAAGGGCGAGATAATCTATAGGAACATACAGGCGAACGGCAACTCCATTGCTATGAACCTCAACAATATCGGCTCGGTAGTGGGCGGCGGCGTGGGTACTTCCTGCCTAACCGTCATAGGTCAGGCGGTAGGCACGGGCGACGTGGAGCAGTGCAAATACTATATGAAGAAGATGTTCCTCATCTCGTTTATTGCAAACGCAATTTGCGTAGCCGTAATTATGGGTACGGCGCATTGGTTGGTAAGGCTATATACCTACCCCGAAGAGGCGTACGATATTGCGTTAAAGTGCTTATATACCGCTTTGTCATTCCAATTCGTAACCTATCCCCTCTCGTTCACCACGCCCGGTATATTAAAGGCGACGAGCGACGTAAAGTACGTTATGTGGAGCGCAATAATTTCTATGGCGCTTATGAGGGTGGGACTGTGTTTCGTGCTGACGACCGATTTATTGCCCTTCCGCCTCGGCGCAATGGGTTTCTGGATAGGTATGTGCTCGGATTGGGTTTTGCGCTCAATCCTGTTTATGTCAAGGTTGCTTTCGGGCAGGTGGAAACGCTCGTCGGGGCTGTTTAAGGAAAAGGCTGTCTCTTGCGCAGGGGCAGACGGCTCGACCGTAATAGAGGGCGCAGAAGGCGTCTTAGACGGTACGGCAGAAGTTGCTATAGACGGCACGGACGACGGTGTTCAAGCTATGGAAGACGCCGTTGCGGCAAACGCAGAGGAAGTACAAAATAATAACGACGGAGAAAATGCGTAATGTTCAGGCAGATGTACGAAGAGAAATATATACGCTTTAAAGGCGGCAAACCCAAGGCGTTTACTTTAAGCTATGACGACGGGATAAAGGCGGACTTGCGCCTTTTGGACATAATGCAAAAATACGGCTTAAAGGGTACGTTCAATTTAAACTCCCGCCTGTTCGACTGCGAAAATTGGCACGGCAGGCTGAACGAGGAGGAGACCTATAACGCCTTTAAGGATTGCGGACAGGAAATCGCCCTGCACGGCGCAAGGCATATCTTTTTGGATAAAGTCCCCTTGCACGAGGCTATCAGAGAGGTGGTGGACAACAGGGAGTATTTGGAGAGCAAATTTGGAAGAATAGTAAGGGGTATGGCTTACGCATACAGCGGGTTCAATTCCGAGGTAAAGAGGGCGCTTGCAGACTTAGGCGTCGCCTATGCACGCACTACCAAGTCGACTTACTCCTTCAAAATTCCCACCGATTGGTTAGAGCTTGACCCAACCTGCCATCATACGGACGAAAGGCTCTTTGAAATTGCGGATAAATTTTTAAATTCCTCCCCCGAGGACGAGTTCAAGCATAGGGAGGGTTGGCTCTTCTATCTTTGGGGGCACAGCTACGAGTTTGACGACGATAACAACTGGGAGGTTATAGAAGACTTGGCAAAGCGCCTTTGCGGCAGGGAAGATATTTGGTTTGCGACTAATATCGAAATCTACGAATATATAAAAGCGTATAATTCCCTCGTCTTTTCAATCGACGGCGAGAGGGTGTACAATCCCTCTTCGCAGTGCGTGTGGATAGAGGTTCGCAGTAAGGTATATGCGGTCGAGAGCGGGAAAACGGTTTCTTTCGATAAGGAAGATTGACGGTATAATTCACATAATTTTAAATACCCCCTTGAAATTTCTTTCGGGGGGTATTATAATATATAGGCAAAAATATAATGCGGGGTGTATAAAATGATTTTAGACTTATTCAGTTTAAAGGGCAAAGTGGCAATCGTGACGGGTTCTAACACGGGGCTCGGTCAGGGCATTTGCAGGGCGTATGCAGAGGCGGGCGCAAAGGTCGTCGGCGTTTCGAGGAGACCTTCTACCGAGACGGAAGAGCTTATCGGCAGTGAAAATTTCTATAACGTAATCGCCGATTTATCCTCTATAGACATCATTCCCGAAGTCATCGAAAAGACCTTGCAAAAATTCGGCAGGATAGATATACTCGTCAACAATGCGGGTATAATCAAAAGGCAGGACTCTATCGAATTTTCCGAAGAGAATTGGGACAGCGTTATGAACGTCAATCTAAAGACGGTGTTCTTCTTGACGCAAGCCGTTGCAAAGCAGTTCGTAAAACAGGGTGAAGGCGGCAAGATTATCAACATCGCCTCTATGCTCTCCTATCAAGGCGGTATAAGAGTGCCCTCGTACACGGCGAGCAAGTCCGCAATCAAAGGAATTACGATGACGCTCTCCAACGAGTGGGCGAAGTACGGTATCAACGTAAACGGAATAGCCCCCGGATATATGGCAACCAACAACACTCAACAGCTCCGTCAGGACGAGGAGCGCAGTGCGGATATCTTAGCCCGTATCCCCGCAGGTCGTTGGGGTACTCCCGCCGACTTAGAGGGTGCTGCGGTCTACTTAGCAAGCTCTGCCTCCGACTATGTGAACGGGTTTACGATAGCGGTAGACGGCGGCTGGTTAGGTAGGTAAGCTTGTAAATAGCGCTCTTCATATATACTTTGCAATACGGTGTCAGGCTGTGGCAACTCTCAGTTACTTACGTCTAAGTAAGCTCTTTCGAGTTTTCCGCACCTTCCTTGTCTTGCTCGCATCTATGAAGAGATACATACCCGAATAAGGGGAAGAATGTTATAAAAATAAATTTAACCGAAGTTATTCTTTCTTCTTTATTCTTTATTATTTAAGAAAATGTTAAGCGGTGGGTTCAAAATGAACCCACCGCCATTTTCACGTTATAGTTAAATCAGGTTGTCGAGCCCGTTCCCGTACCTGCACCCGTAGATGGCGTAACGGGTATCATAATCGTTGCGCCGTTTTCGCCCGTCATAACCTCGGGCAATTTGCCGTCCCACTTACTGAGGTATTCGGTATACTTAAGGTATTCGGAAATAAGCTTGATTTCCTCTGCGCTCTTGCCCGTAAAGTCAATCGAATAGACGATTTTATCTACCTGAGTAACTGTGGTTTCTCCGTTCTCGTCGGTGGTCGTTACGTCCTCGGTAACCGTGTTCTCGGTTATGGTAAAGCCGAGCATACGAGCAACCTCGATTGATTTTGCCTTGAGGGCGTCTGCCTCAGCTTGAGCGACGAGTACCTGTGCCTGTGCGTCTGCGTTAGCGGCTACGAGCTTTGCCTCCGCCTGACGCTTGGAGACCTCTAATTCCTTTTCCGCATTGATTATCGCCGTTTCCTTTTCGTACTCCGCCTTGAGCTTTTCCTGTTCTGCAATCATCTTATCCTCGACGGTCTTTTCAAATGCGTCCGAAAAGTCGATGTTGGTCAATACCACGGTATGTACGGAAACGTAGTAGTTGTCGCCGATAGCCGCCTGAACGGATGTTTCGACCTCGGGGGAGATGCTCGACCTCGTCTCTATAATCTTCATAGCCGAGTACTTGGAGAGTACGGACTTGCACTTTTCAATCGTAACCGACTGAATTCTGTTGGATAAGGTGTCAAGCGTGCCGTAGTTGTTGGCAATCTCAATCGCCTTTTGGGAGTTGATTTGATACTGCAAGGTCATATTGACGTCCATCGTCTGAGCGTCGGAGGAATAAGCCGTTGTCTTAATGTCCAAATTTTGCACTTTGGAGTCGTACTTTTCGTAGCTTTCGGTTATCCAAAAGTCGAAGTAAGTACCTGCAGTTCTCACGTTGCGAGCCTCGCCCAAATGCTTAACGACTGCAACTTCGCCCGCCTGAACGGTATGAAAGCTGAAGGGGATGAGCAAAAAAAGAATGAACGCAACCGCCGCACCTGCAACTGTAAGACCGCCCGCAAGCGGTTTCTTTTCTGCAATTTTGTTGCCTCTTGCGCCGAAGGGGCGTCTGCCCGTAATCAGGCAGATTGCAACCGCAATGCACGCCGCAGTAATCACAGCGAATATAATGCCTAAAATAATTCCGATTGTCATATTTTTCTCCTTTTTTTCGGGGCGGTTTATTTATTTTACGACCGCCTCCGTTTTTATCAATTTTTATTTTTAATCTTAGCTTGCGCCTTGATTTACTTGCTCTTTTTTCGAGCGATTGCCCTTTCAATCAGTTTTTGAAGTTCTACGCAGGGGATAATCGCAACCGATACGCCCACGGCAACCAACCACTCCCAAACGTTCAAGGATGCGGTGCGGAATACGGTGTTCACGCCGGGGATTACGACCACTGCGATTGTCAGCGCAATGCCGAGTAACGCCGATAAATTTAAGAACTTGTTCGAGAAGAACTTTCTATTCAATACGCTGTGCCTTTGAGAGCGCAGGTTGAACGAGTGGAAGAGCTGTATAAAGCACAGCGAGACGAACGCCATAGTAGACGCCTCCGCCGTACTGCCCATAACGAAGTAGCCGAGGCAGAAACTCGTCATCACGAGCGCCGCCTGCAACACGCCCTGCAATATTATATCCTTGCCCATATTGCCCGAGAACAGCGATTTATCGCTCTTCCTTGGCGGCAGCGACATAACGTCGTCCTCGGCTTTTTCCGCACCGAGAGATAGGGCGGGGAAGGAGTCGGTCACGAGGTTTACCCATAAAATCATAACAGGGGTCAGGAATACGAAGTCGGGGTCGGTTGCGCTCACTACGCCCGCAAGCACTACCGAGGCTATAAACAGGCATATGACTTCCGCAATGTTTGCCGAAAGCAAAAACTGTATCGCCTTGGTTATGTTGGAGAAAATCTTCCTTCCCTCTTCGACTGCGCCTACGATAGTGGCAAAGTTGTCGTCCGTAAGTATCATATCGGCGGCGTCCTTGGATACCTGCGTACCAGTGATGCCCATACCTATGCCTATGTCCGCCTCTTTTATGGAGGGGGCGTCGTTTACTCCGTCGCCCGTCATTGCAACGACTTTGTTATCGTGTTTAACCGCCTTGACTATACGCACTTTGTTTTCGGGGCTGACCCTTGCGAACACGGCGTATTTACCTATGTTTTCGTAAAGTTCTTCGTCGCTCATTTCGTCGAGCTGTGCGCCCGTTGCGCACAAATCGCCGCTGCGAAGAATATCTAACTCTCTCGCAATTGCCTTTGCCGTCTCGACGTGGTCGCCCGTAATCATAATCGTGCGTATGCCCGCCGAACGGCATTTTGCAACCGCCTTTTTGACCTCTGAACGAGGGGGGTCAATCATACCCGTAAGACCTACGAAAATAAGCTCTTCCTCGTCTAAGCAGTCGCCCTCTTTGAATGCGGCGGCGAGTACCCTCAACGCCTTTTGCGCCATCTTGCCGTTAGCCTCTTTAACGGCGGCTATATCCTCTTCCGTAATGGGTAAAACCTCGCCGTTTTTCATTATATATTTACAGTGCGAAAGAAGTATATCGGGTGCGCCTTTGGTGTAGCTTACCATTTTGCCGCCGTGTTCGTGTACGGTGGTCATAAGTTTTCTTATGCTGTCGAACGGCTTTTCGTTGACACGGGGATACTCGGCGGTCAACGCCTTAAAATCGTCGCCGCACTCTTTAGCGTAGGCAACGAGCGCCGTTTCGGTTGGGTCGCCGACTAACCCGTCGTTCGTCTCCGCCGCATCGTTGCACAGCGCCATAATCTTCCTTAAAAGCTCCTCGTTTTCATCGGGGCAGTAGCTCTCTTTGACCGTCATTTTATTTAACGTGAGCGTACCCGTCTTATCCGAACAAATTACTTCGCAACAGCCAAGCGTTTCGACCGAGGAGAGGTTTTTGACGATTGCCCTGCGGGTACTCATCTTGCGCACGCCCATAGCTAAAACTATCGTGACGACGGCGGGTAACCCCTCGGGGATTGCGGCGACGGCTATGGCGACCGAGGTCATAAATGCGTCGACGAGCTTGTTCATATCCTTATAATCGCCGTAGGCAAACGCACGCACGAGGAAGATGACTGCTGCGATTGCAAGCACGCCTAAGGACAGTATTTTCGCCGTTTTGGAAAGTTGTCTGTCGAGGGGAGAGGGAGCCTCCTTGACCTCGTTCAACATCTTTGCAATCTTGCCTGTCTCCGTGTCCATACCGACGGCGGTGACGACGCCTTCGCCCCTGCCGTAGGATACCGTGCCGCCAGAATACGCCATATTCACTCTGTCGCCGAGTGCGGCGTTTTCTTCAACGACTGCGTCTGCGTCCTTATCTACGGGTACGGATTCGCCCGTCAAAGCCGATTCCTCTATCTTGAGCGATGCCGAGCCTATTAGGCGCATATCGGCAGGAACTATATCGCCCGCC
Source organism: Candidatus Coproplasma sp. (assembly GCA_051887755.1). Taxonomy (GTDB): domain Bacteria; phylum Bacillota; class Clostridia; order Christensenellales; family Borkfalkiaceae; genus Coproplasma. The sequence goes on along the minus strand of JBJFAF010000031.1, from coordinate 2,259 downwards.
TCTAAAAAGACTATATCGCCTACTACGAGCTCTTCGGATAGCACGGTCTTTCTCTGCCCGCCCCTAAGTACTTTTGCGTACGGCTTATTCTTGTTTTTAAGCGCCTCTAACGCATTTTCCGCCTTGCTCTCTTGAATAAACCCGATTATTGCGTTTATTGCGACTATTAAAAGTATTATGCCGCTGTCGATAAGCTCGGTATATTCGTTCCTAACGATGGCAAGCACGGCGGAGACTACCGCCGCTACGAGCAACACTATAATCATAGGGTCGGTAAACTGCGATAAAAATTTTAGGACGGCGGGTTTCTTCTTTGCGGAAACGAGTGCATTCCTGCCGTTTTGCGTCAATCTATCGGCAGCCTCTGCGTCGGAAAGTCCGTCCCGCCGAGAGTTTACGCTTTTAACGACCTCGTCGGGCGGTAAATTGTGGTAGTTCATAATTATTCACCTTGTTTATCAAAGAATAAAGAATAAATTTGGTTTAAAATTTTATTTAAGTACTCTTCACCTTATTTGGGCTAACGTCTCTTCATAGATGCGAGCAGTTAAAGGCGTGTGAGTACCGACCGAAAGGAGTGTACACGGACGTACACGACTAAGGCGGCACGGAACACAACGCAGAAATGCGAAGTATATATGAAGAGTATATATGAAGAGCCCTAAATTAATAACAGAGAATAATAAAAGACTTTTAGCATATTGCCAAAAGTCTTGTCTCCAGAAAAATTCGGTTCCGCTCCCGGGTTTAAATAAGGTATTGTACAGCACCTTACAAAACCGTGATGACGATTGCGGAAAGGGGGAAATGCCTCCCTCTGACTACTCCCTTTTACGCTATTAATAATAGCATATAACGGGCAGGTTGTCAATATGTCCGTAAAAAATTTCCGCAAAAATCGATAAGTCCGTAAAATGAATAAAATTATCCGTTTTATGTATGGAATAGGGAGGGCGAAAAAGTTATAATTATACTGTATAAAAATGTTGCGCACACGAGCGTGCGTATATAAGGAGAAAATAGCTAATTATGACCATCAAAGAGAAAATCGACAAGGTTGTTGACGAGCTCGGCTGCGTAGGTATCGTACCCGTAGTCAAGCTCGACAAGGTAGAAAATGCAGAAAAGCTTGCAAAGGCTCTCCGTGACGGCGGTATCAACTGTGCGGAAGTAACCTTCAGGGCTAAGGGTGCGGACGAGGTGATTAAGCGTATGACTACGGCTTATCCCGATATGCTCGTCGGTGCGGGCACTGTGCTTACCTGCGAACAGGCGGATGCGGCTTACGCCGCAGGCGCAAAGTTCTGCGTAGCTCCCGGGCTTAACCCCAAGGTCGTCACCCACTGTTTGGAAAACGGCATACCCTTTGCACCCGGTCTTTCCTCCGCAAGCGAAGTGGAGCAGGCTTTAGAGCTTGGGTTGGACTTCGTTAAGTTCTTCCCCGCTGAACAGGCAGGCGGACTTGCTTACATAAAGTCCATTTCCGCTCCCTACAGCACGATGCGCTTTATGCCTACGGGCGGCGTTACGGCGGATAACCTCAACACCTATCTTGCAAACAGCAAAATCGTATGCTGCGGCGGCAGTTGGATAGTTCCCGCTAAGCTCTTAGACGCAGAAGATTGGGCGGGTATCACCGCACTCTGCAAAGAGGCTATCAATAAAATGCTCGACTTCAAGGTCGTTCACGTCGGCATTAACTGTGCGGACGCTAACGAGGCGGAAGAGGTTGCGGACAAGTTCGACGACGCTTTCGGCTTTGCTAAGAAAATCGGCAACAGCTCGATTTTTGCATCTACCTATGTAGAGTGCATGAAATCGCCCTTCAAGGGCAGGTTAGGTCATATAGCCGTATCCACTAACTCGGTAAAGAGGGCGGTATATCAGCTTAAGGCAAAGGGCTACGAATTCGACGAGAGTACCTATAAGTATGATAAAGCGGGCAATATGACGGTGGCGTACTTGGCGGCTGACTTCGGCGGCTTTGCGGTGCATCTTGTGCAGGCAAAATAACTCTTTGCGTATAAGCGTCGTAATAGTTCGTCGCCTTTGCGTTTTGGCTCGGTCATTTACTCATAAGTAAACTCCCATCTCAAATCCGCAGGCTCCTGCTCTTACTCGCTTCTCCGCAAAGGTACAACCCCAAATAAGGTGAAGAATATTTAAAAAATCAATAAAAATTAAAAATAATCATATAGGAGATAAAACTATGAAAAAAATCGTAACCATGGGCGAAATTATGCTTCGTCTTTCCACCCC
>JBJFAF010000030.1:0-5542 GCA_051887755.1 Candidatus Coproplasma sp. | reverse complement strand
CGGTAATAGAAAATACCTACAGGGGAAGCGAATCGTACGGCTTTCAGTTTGAAAGCCAAGCAGAGTATATAATTTTCGAAGGTATAGAAATTTGCTCCGTTCAATCTAAATGCGCATACGGAATAGTATTCTGGGGCGACGGGCAGAATAATATAATTATAAGGAATTGCGATATTCACGATATAAAAACGACGTCTTCCAACCCCGAAAAGGACTCCGACGCAGGCGCAAACGCAATTTTAATATTCGGCGAAAAGACTGCGCCCATAGCCGATATTGCGATTATCGACAACCATTGCTATAATAACGTGAACGGTTGGTCGGAAAATATCTCGGTAACCGCCAACTGCGAGAGGGTGTACGTCTTAGGTAACCTCGTGGAAGACAACACTAATATCGGCATAGACTTCTACGGCAACGCAGGGTATTGCAAAACTGCGTCGCTCGACCAACCGAGGGATTGCCTTGCGGCGGGCAACGTCGTTAAAAACTGCGTATGCTCGTATGCGGACTGCGCAGGGCTTTACGTCGACGGCGCAAGGGATATTATTTTGCAAAATAACTTTATCAGTGGCTGTGCGTACGGCGTAGAGGTCGGCAGTGAGGAGCGCAACGACTCCTATCCCGTGAAAAATATTACGGTCATATCTAACGTCTGTCAGGGCAATACCGTGACGGGTATCAGGGTAGGCGGTTACGAAGAGGTGGAAACGGGTACTGTGCAGGCAACTTTTATCTGCAATAACACCTTAAAGGACAACGGCGCAAACGACGGTGCGGCGATAATTCTCGCCAAAGTTGACGGCGTAAGCTTTTATAATAACATAATTTGCGCAAGCGTAGGTACGCCTTTGGTCAGTACCGACTTTGGTGCGCAGTATACAAAAAATATCGCCTTTAAAAATAACCTGTTCTACCTCACAGGCAGCGACGGGAACGACGCTACGTTCAATATCTGCGGTACGGAGATTGTTGGCTTTGCAAGCTTTAACTCGGCTTACGGCGGCACGAATATCTACGGCGACCCCCTGTTAAATGCTGAATATGTGCCGACTAACGGCTCTCCCTGCTTAGGGGGTGGCGATAAGACGGTAAACTTCGGCAGGTACGATTACTACCTTAAAGAAAGGGGAGAAACGCCCGATTTAGGTGCGGTCGAGGGGTAACTAAATAAAATAACTACATATAATAATGTTTAGCGGAGAGCGATACGGCTCTCCGCTTTTTTGTGCCGTCTGCACATATTTTGAAAAAATTTATAACTATAAGCTGTAATTATACTTTGTCTTAAAAATGGCAATACCGCCTATTTACTGCTTTTTATTGACTTTTTTGAGGGCAGGAAATTATAATCAAACCGAAATTAGCCGACGGTAGTTTTCAAACGAAATAGCCGTGTGACAAGTTTTCATTTTCTCCACTTTACGTTTTCCTGCGGGTTGAGTAAAGCTCGCCCGTGGGTTGCGTAAGGGAGAGGTTGGTAAAGTTAATAACGTCTTCCGATTTATGGCGGACGAATAAAGAGAGGTATTTTTTATGGGTTTCGGAATTTGGTTTCTGATAGGTGCGGCTCTCGTCTTCTTTATGCAGGCGGGTTTCGCAATGGTAGAAACAGGCTTTACCCGTGCGAAGAACGCAGGCAACATCATAATGAAAAACCTGATGGACTTTTGTATCGGTACGGTTGTGTTTATGTTCCTTGGGTTCGGTTTGCTCGTCGGCGTTGATGCGGCAAGTAAATTCTGTGGCGCACCTTGTTGGGACATAATCGGCAACTGGGATGCGTTTATCGCCAACGAAAACGGACTTGCAAGCTCCTTCGTGTTCAACCTTGTGTTCTGCGCAACGGCGGCTACAATCGTTTCCGGCGCTATGGCAGAGAGGACGAGATTTATCTCCTACTGTATCTACTCGGCAATGATTTCCTTGGTCGTATATCCCATCGAAGCAGGTTGGGTATGGGGCAATACGGACGGAAACGCTTGGCTCACGGCTATGGGTTTCGTAGACTTCGCAGGTTCTGCGGCAATTCACTCGGTTGGCGGTATGGCGGCACTCATCGGCGCAATGTTCTTAGGTCCTCGTATCGGCAAGTACGAGCGAGACGAAAACGGCAAGGTGGTTAAAGTCAACGCAATACAGGGTCACTCCATAACGCTTGGTGCGTTGGGCGTATTCATTCTTTGGTTCGGTTGGTACGGTTTCAACGGCGCAGCGGCTACTAATTTAAATTCGCTTGCGGCAATCTTTGTCAACACCACGGTAGCTCCCGCAGTAGCAACCGTTGCGGCATTAATCTTCACTTGGATAAAGAATAAAAAGCCCGATGTAGGTATGTGCCTTAACGCATCGCTTGCAGGACTCGTTGCAATAACCGCAGGTTGCCATATCGTAAGTGCATTAGGTGCATTCTTCATAGGTTTGATTGCAGGTATTCTCGTAGTTCTCGTATGCGAACTGCTCGACAAGAAATTACATATCGACGACCCCGTCGGCGCAGTAGGCGTTCACTTTGCAAACGGTATCTGGGGTACGATTGCAGTAGGTTTCTTTGCTTGCAATAACTACGAAGTTGAGGAGGCTTTAACGGCTAACGAGCTCGGTGTATTCTACGGCGGCAACGGCTATCTCCTCGGAGTACAGGTTGCGGGCATCCTTTCAATTCTCGCTTGGACGGCGGTTTGCATGACGATAATCTTCTTCCTTATGAAGTATCTGCCCGTAATGATTAAGTTTAAGTGTAATCCCATAGCTGCTATCAAGGTAGCTAAGGAAAAGGGTTGGAACGGTTTGAGGTGTTCCGCAGAGGAAGAAGTAAACGGCTTGGATATGTGCGAACACGGACTTCCCTCCGCATACGCAGACTTCATGCCCACCATTCCTTCATACGACGGCGAGGCTCCAGAGGTTGACGTTGAGGGTATTGCTCCTGCAAATATTTCGCTTGCGGCAAAGGATAACGGCGGCAAGTACACTAAGGTCACCGTAATAACCAATCAGGAGAAGTTCTTAACTTTGAAGGACGCAATGGCAAAAATCGGCGTAACGGGTATGACGGTATCAAACGTTATGGGCTGCGGTGTTCAGGCAGGCAAGACCGGTCAGTACAGAGGCGTTAAGACGACGATGCACCTCCTTCCTAAGGTTCAGGTTGACATAGTCGTCTCCACGGTAGACCCTAAGTTGGTCGTGGCAGTAGCAGAAAAGGTACTCAACGACGGTAAGGTCGGCGCAGGTAAGATATTCGTAACCGACGTCGAAAACGTTATGAGAATTCGTACAGGCGAAACAGGTGTGGAAGCACTTGACAACGACAAGTAAGTTGTGATAAGGGGTGTATAATATAACTGGTATTTGCGGCGTATGTGCCGAACCAAGCAAAAATTTATTATGCACGCAGAGGCGCATATCGCCGTATACTTAATTTAGCACACACTGCTCTCTCATAGAAAGGGGAAGGGGCGGAGCTTAGTCTCCGCCCTTTCTTCTTGTCCGTCGGAGTGCGGCTTATAAGGCTGTTTATATCGTGTGTACAATAAGTTATTACCAAATCTTGTTTTGGTATAAACTGTGCTTATATATAGTATAATTAATCGCTTTATTTGACGAATTGACTATGGTTAAAGACTATTTTATAATATTATACAGATAAAATTTATATTTATACAATTTTACACGACCGTTAAGCACCGCAGGGTGCAAGGGCGGAATATCTATGAGAGGTAAAAATATGAACTCACGGGATTTTAACTTAAGTTCAGCGCCGTTAGAGGGCGAAGTGCGTATACCTTCGGGCTGTGCGGTAAGCGCAATTATCGACCGTAGCGGCAAGCGTATGACGGGTGCGGACATAATTAAGTCCATAGCAACCATGCACGACCGTTCCAACGGCTTGGGCGGCGGCTTTGCGGGCTACGGCATCTACCCCGACTATAAGGACTGCTATGCCTTCCACCTGTTCTACAACGACTTCTCCTGCAAAAAGGAGACGGAAGATTTCCTGATTTCTCACTTTGAAATCGTCTACTCTTCCGAGATGAAGACGCGCAAGACGAAGGGAATTGTTAACGAACCTATAATCTATCGTTACTTCCTTTCGCCCCTTTCCAAAAGGCTTGCCAACTCGCTTATGGATGAAGAGCAGTACGTCGTTAGGTGCGTGAACAAAATCAATGCGGAAATAAACGGCGCCTTCGTCTTTTCAAGCGGTAAAAATATGGGTATCTTCAAGGGCGTAGGCTATCCTGAAGATATAGGCAAGTTCTTCCTTTTAGACGAAGAATACGCAGGCTATATGTGGACGGCGCACGGCAGATATCCGACCAACACCCCCGGTTGGTGGGGCGGTGCGCATCCCTTCGGGCTTTTGGACTATTCGATAGTGCATAACGGCGAAATCTCCTCCTACGACGCAAACCGCAGATATATCGAGATGTTCGGCTATAAATGCACGTTGCAGACTGATACCGAGGTAATAACCTATATTATAGACTACCTTATCAGGGTTAAAAAGCTCACCTTGCAGGAAGTGGCTAAGGTTATATCTGCGTCCTTCTGGTCGACGATAGAGAGTAAGAGCGACGAGGATAGGAGAGAGGAGGAGTTCTTAAGAAAGGCGTTCCCTTCGCTGCTTATCAACGGACCTTTCTCCATAATCTTCGGTTTTAACGGCGGACTTATGGCTCTCAACGACAGGCTTAAACTGCGTTCCATGGTCTGCGGAGAGAGAGGCACGAAGGCGTATATTTCCTCTGAAGAGTGCGGCATAAGGGTAATCGAGCCCGAGCTTGACAAACTCTTCTCACCGACAGGCGGACAGCCCGTCATCTACTCGCTTAAGGATGGGGGTGAATTATAATGGATACTTTTATTCCTGCTGAATACGAAGTCGTACGCAACCCCGATTTATGTATCGGGTGCAGGGTGTGCGAAAGACAGTGCGCTAACGGCGTACACAAATACGATAAAGATTTGGGCAAGATGATTGCCGACAGCACTAAGTGCGTCAACTGCCACCGCTGCGTATGCCTTTGCCCTACTCACGCATTGAAGATTGTAAAGAGCGACGATACCTATCGGCTTAACGCAAACTGGTCGATGCAGGCTATGAACGAAGTGTACAGGCAGGCGAATACGGGCGGCGTATTGCTCTCGTCTATGGGCAACCCCAACGACTACCCCGTATACTTCAATAAGATTTTAGTAAACGCCTCGCAGGTTACCAACCCCCCTATCGACCCCCTGAGAGAGCCTATGGAGACGGTCGTCTACCTCGGCAAAAAGGACGTGGAAATCAAGAGAGATATTCAGGGCAAGCTCGTAGATACGATGACTCCGCAGTTAAAGCTCACCACCCCGATAATGTTCTCGGCAATGAGTTACGGTTCAATTTCCTATAATGCCCACGCCTCGCTTGCAAGGGCGGCTGAGGAGCTGGGTATATATTACAACACGGGCGAAGGCGGCTTGCATAAGGATTTTTATAAATACTCTAAAAATACAATCGTACAGGTTGCGTCAGGCAGGTTCGGCGTTCACGAGG
>JBJFAF010000029.1:0-5543 GCA_051887755.1 Candidatus Coproplasma sp. | reverse complement strand
TCATATCTCCCTGTTTGCATACTTTAAGGTGTTGCAAAGCGATAGCCGGTGTGGTAAAATATTCGTACAATTTTACTAATATATTTTAAATCATAAACTATACGGAAATAAATTATGTTATATATTTTAGAGTGTATGGCATTAGGTATCTTGTGTATGTACGGCGGCACAGATATGATAATGAGTACGACAGGAGAACAACCCACTTGGAAAGAAGCCGGTGTCTGCATATTAAGCTGGTTTATTGTTTTATTAGTTGTTTTATTTTTTGTGTACTTAATAAAGTATTTGATAAACAAAAAGAAAAATCCATCGATTAGTAAGCCTTTTCTATCAGGATTGTTGTACCCATTAGAGTGTATGGCATTAGGTATTTTGTGTATGCTTGGTGGTATAGATAGAAAAATGAAAACGACAGGTTGTAAAGCAACAAGCAAAGAAGTAGTCTATTGCATAATTTGTTGGTTGGTTATTGTTGTTTTTATTATATCTATTGGGCTTATACTTTTTTGCTAAATAATATAATTTTTATGAATGATTAAAACTAACGGACTTGTTTATGTGGCAAGTCCGTTTTTGCTAATTCTTACTCATACCCGCTGAGATTGCCGCTACTTCCGCTGCGTTACGTTCGCAAAGACGGGGGTGTATGGCGAAAATTTCACAGTATTTGGTTCAAGCATTTAGGCGTGAATAATTGAAATGACAAAACTTTTATGCTATAATAAAATGTGTAAATGTTTTTTACAGGGTGAAAAAATGGTAAAATTGTTAGGCATAGACGTCGGCTCGACCACCGTAAAAGTCGTGGCAATCGGCGTCAGCGGTAAAATTTTATACAAATCCTACGTCCGTCACTACGCTAAGGTGAAGGAGACAGTGCTATCCGAACTGCACAATGTTCAAGCCTTGTACCCCGGTGAGTACAGTGCGTGCATTACGGGCAGTGCGGGGCTTGGTCTTTCCCAGCGTAGCGGCGTTGCGTTCGTACAGGAGGTACAGGCGGCGTTCACCGCAATTCGCAAGTACTACCCCGACGTGGATGCGGCGGTAGAGTTAGGCGGCGAAGACGCAAAAATCATCTTCGTGACGGGCGGAACCGAACAGCGTATGAACGGCAGTTGCGCAGGCGGTACGGGCGCATTTATCGACCAAATGGCAACCCTTTTAAACATTACCGTAGACGAAATGGACGCAATGTCTTTAAAGGCAGAGAGAGTGTACCCCATAGCGTCCCGTTGCGGCGTATTTGCAAAGTCGGACGTTCAGCCGTTAATCAACCAAGGTGCGAGAAAGGAGGACATAGCCGCTTCAATATTCCAGGCGGTGGTCGACCAGACCGTTTCCGGCTTGGCGCAGGGCAGGAGAATTAAGGGTAAGGTCTTATTTTTAGGCGGTCCTCTGCACTTTTTGGAGGGACTTAAAAAGGCGTTTAAAACAACCTTAAAGCTTGAAGATAAGGACGCAATCTTCCCCGAAGACGCCCCCTGCTTTATGGGTATAGGTGCGGCGCTGCTATCGGCGACGGCACAGCCTAAGGATATAAAGGAAATTATTGAGCAAATAGAAAGGGCTAAGGGCAGCGACGAGATTATAACGGGCAAACCACTCTTTGAAAACGAAGAAGAGTATAAAGCATTCGTCGCCCGCCACCGTTCGACCGCACTTGACTTTGCCGATATAGCAACCTACGAAGGCGGAGCGTATCTCGGTATAGACAGCGGCTCTACGACGACGAAAATCATACTTATAACGCCCGACAGCCGTATACTGTATTCTCACTATCAATCTAACAACGGTCAGCCTTTGGACATCGTTATAGAGCGTTTAAAGGAAATCTTCAGCCGCTCGGAGGGTAGGGTTAAAATTTTAGGCAGTGCGGTAACGGGCTACGGCGAGGACTTAATCAAGTCAGCCATAAAAGCCGACTTCGGCATCGTCGAGACGGTTGCGCACTTTAAAGCGGCAACCCACTTTAACCCCGACGTGGACTTTATAATCGACATCGGCGGTCAGGACATAAAGTGCTTTAAGATTAAAAACGGCGCAATCGACAGCATAATGCTTAACGAAGCCTGCTCGTCGGGTTGCGGTTCGTTTATCCAGACCTTTGCAAAGGCAATGGGTATGGAAATCGATAAATTCGCCGCTTGCGGTTTGTACGCAAAGCATCCCGTAGAGCTCGGCTCTCGCTGTACCGTGTTTATGAACAGCGCGGTCAAGCAGGCGCAAAAAGAGGGTGCAACGGTGGAGGATATATCCGCAGGACTATCCTCGTCAATCGTCAAAAACGCAATCTATAAGGTTATAAGGGCGTCGTCTGCAGACGAACTCGGCGACAATATAGTCGTTCAAGGCGGTACTTTTCTTAACGACGCCGTACTTCGCTCTTTTGAAAACGAAACGGGAAAGAAGGTCATTCGTCCTGCAATCGCAGGGCTTATGGGCGCATACGGCGCAGCGCTCTACGCAAAGGAAAACGTATCGGGCGAAAGCACTACGCTGTCGAAAGAGGAAATCGAGAATTTCTCCTACAGCTCTGCGGCGAGCAATTGCCGAGGCTGTACCTCTAATTGCAGTATAAATATAGTCACGTTCGAGGGTGGAAGAAAGTTCGTTTCGGGCAACAAGTGTGAAAAGGGCGCAGGGTTAAAGCCCGCCTCTGCCGATTTGGACGTGTACGCCTACAAGCAGGAAAGGCTTATAAAGTGCGTGGAAGGCGTTAAGGGTAAACGAGGAAAGGTTGGTTTACCCCTTCAGCTCGGTATGTACGAACAGCTCCCCATATGGGCAGGCTTTTTCGAAAAGCTCGGGTTTGAAGTGGTGCTAAGCGAAAAGTCTTCACGAAAGCTCTACTTTTTGGGTCAGCACACCGTTGCAAGCGATACGGCTTGCTACCCTGCAAAGCTCATTCACGGTCACGTTGAAAGCCTTTTGGATAAGGGCGTCGACTTCATATTTATGCCCTGCGAAAGCTATAATTTAGACGAGCATTGCTCGGTCAACCACTATAACTGTCCCGTCGTGGCGTACTATCCCGAGCTGTTAAAGGCAAATAACGAACGCTTAACGGACGATAATTTCGTTATGCCGTATATCGACTTGAACGAACCTAAGACGGCAACCGTCGCTTTAACTAAAGCCCTCTCAAAATTCGGCGTTAGAAAGGGCGAGGTTAAAAAGGCGTTGGAGGAGGGGTTTAGGCGTTTGAACGACTACAAGGCGGACATTAAAAAGAAAGCCGAATACGTTTTAAAAGAGGCGACCGAGCAGGGCAAGCAGATTATAGTGCTTGCGGGCAGACCCTATCATGTGGATGCGGAGATTAACCACGGCATAAACAAGCTTATCACCTCTTTGGGTATGGCGGTGCTGTCGGAGGACGCCGTGTTCGATATGGCGGAAACGGTCAAGGTAAACGTGTTAAATCAGTGGACGTACCACGCAAGGCTGTACCGTGCGGCGCAGTTCTGCGCAGAGCACGACAACGTAAACCTCGTACAGCTCGTGTCGTTCGGGTGCGGACTTGATGCAATCACCACCGACGAGGTTAGGGCGATTTTAGAGAAGAACGGGAAATTATACACGCAAATCAAGATAGACGAAATCAACAACTTAGGCGTTGTAAAAATACGCCTTCGCAGTATGCTTGCCGCTTTAGAAGAAGGCAGACGCAAATAAAGTGATAAATTATAGTTAAGCGTCAAATTTACTATGAAAGAAGAAAATACTATTGATTACAAAGAAGACTTCCCCAAGTGGAAGGACGAATATAAGTATACGCATAAGATTTTAATCCCCGATATGCTACCCTGGCACTTTGCCATAATAGGCGAGGTGCTAAAGCAGGAGGGGTACGACGTAGAGCTTTTAAAAAACTCCTCTCGCAACGTCGTTGACGAGGGGCTTAAGCATGTGCATAACGACACCTGCTACCCCTGCCTTTGCGTGGTGGGTCAGTTTATCGACGCACTTAAAAGCGGCAAATACGATATAGCGCACACCGCCGTTTTAATCACGCAGTCGGGCGGCGGCTGCCGTGCCTCCAACTACGTTCCGCTTATCCGTAAGGCGTTAAAGGCGGAGTTCCCCGAAGTGCCCGTCGTCTCGGTGAACTTTTCGGGGCTTGAAAAGGACAGCTCCTTTAAGGTCGACTTAAAGCTTTTGCTTAAGCTCGCTTTTGCGATTTTCTACGGCGATACGCTTATGTGGTGCTACAACCAAACTAAGCCGTACGAAGAGGAGGCGGGCGCAACGGACGCTGTGCGTGACATCGTCGTAAAAACCGTATCCGAACAGTTTGCGTCGGGCAAGTACAGAAAGTTTACGAAAATTAACGAATACATCATTTCTGCTTTTGCCGCTGTGCGCCGCAGGAGTGAGGAAAAGGTCAAGGTGGGTATCGTCGGCGAAATTTACGTCAAGTATTCCTATCTCGGCAACAACGGCTTAGAAAAGTTCTTGCTCTCGGAAGATTGCGAACCCGTCGTCCCCGCACTTATGGACTTCGTACTTTACTGTATCGTCAACAATATTAACGACGGCTATTTCTACGGAAGAAAGGGCGTTTTCTGGCAGGTCAATAAAATATTGTATAAGGTTTTGCGCTCGTTGCAGAAAAAGGCAATCAAGCTGTTTAAAAAGGACGGCAATTTCGAGCCGTTGCACGACTTCGAGCATTTGAGAAAGTGTGCGGACGAGGTGTTAAATCAAGGCGTTAAGATGGGCGAGGGGTGGCTTATCCCCGCCGAGATGGCGGCGCTTGCTGAGACGGGTGTTAAAAACGTGGTCTGCGCACAGCCGTTCGGCTGTCTGCCCAACCATATTGCGGGCAAGGGTGCGGTAAGGACGCTTAAAAATATCTATCCCGACGAAAATATCGTCGCAGTTGACTACGACCCTTCGGCGACAAAAGTCAATCAGGAAAACCGCATAAAGCTTATGCTTGCCACCGCAAGGGAAAATTTAAAAAAGTAAAGGTTAATTCAATGCAGTTATTTCCAAACGCAAAATTTATAACGAGTGCGGCGGCTAAGTCGCAGTTTATTATGGGGCAGGGCAAGCCCGTCATTGCGGTAAGCGGCAAGTCAAATGTGGGCAAAAGCTCGTTCATAAACGCCTTAGCAGGGCAAAAAAAGCTTGCGAAAGTTTCGGGCGACCCGGGCAGGACGAGGCTTATAAACTACTTCGACTTCGGCACATTTATCCTTGCCGACTTGCCCGGCTACGGCTACGCAAGGGTCAGCAAGGCGGAAAAGGCGAAGTGGTCGCACCTTTTAGACGATTTCTTTGCCGTAGGCGAAGTTGCGCACGTCATATCCCTTTGCGATATCCGCCACGAGCCGACTGCCGACGACAAGCTAATGCTCAACTTTCTATATGCAAAAATCATTCCCTTTACCGTCGTTGCGAACAAGGCGGACAAGCTCTCACGAGCGCAGATAGATAAGGCGCTCGGCGTAATTTCTACTGCGTACAAATGCGGCAGGGCGGATATAGTTGCGGTGTCGTCCAAATCAGGTTACGGGCTTGATAAGGTGAAG
>JBJFAF010000028.1:0-5558 GCA_051887755.1 Candidatus Coproplasma sp. | reverse complement strand
GATAATTTTTTTTCGGAGGAAATATATTTATGGCAAATGTAAGAGTTGCTATCAACGGTTTCGGTCGTATAGGTCGTCTTGCTTTCAGGCAGATGTTCGACGCTGAAGGCTATGAAATCGTAGCTATCAACGATTTAACAAGCCCCAAGATGCTTGCTCACCTTCTCAAGTACGATTCTGCTCAGGGCAGATATAAGTATGCAGAGACGGTAGAGGCAGGGGAGGACAGCATCACCGTTAACGGTAAGACCATTAAGATTTATGCTGAAAAAGATGCGGCTAATCTTCCTTGGGCAGAAGTCGGCGTTGACGTAGTTTTGGAGTGCACCGGTTTCTATACTTCTAAGGAGAAGGCATCTGCGCACATCAACGCAGGCGCAAAGAAAGTCGTAATTTCCGCACCCGCAGGCAACGACCTTCCCACCATCGTATACAGCGTTAACGAAGATACCTTAAAGGCAACCGATACGGTTATCTCCGCAGCAAGCTGCACCACCAACTGCCTTGCGCCTATGGCAGCTGCTTTGAACAAGCTCTGCAAGATTAAGAAGGGCTATATGACCACTATCCACGCTTACACCGGCGACCAGATGGTTCTCGACGGACCTCACCGCAAGGGCGATTTAAGGAGAGCAAGGGCGGCAGCCGTTAATATCGTTCCCAACTCAACGGGTGCGGCAAAGGCAATCGGTCTCGTAATTCCCGAACTAAACGGCGTTCTCGACGGTTGCGCACAGCGTGTGCCCGTTCCCACCGGTTCGCTTACCCAGCTTATCGCAGTATGCGAGGGCGAAGTAGACGCAGAGAGCGTAAACGCAGCTATGAAAGCAGCGTCTTCCGCATCCTACGGTTATACCGAGGACGAAATCGTTTCCAGTGACGTTATCGGCATTACCTACGGCTCTTTATTTGACGCAACCCAGACTAAGTGCATGAACCTCGGCGACGGCACTACTTTGGTTAAGGTTGTTTCTTGGTACGATAACGAGAATTCCTATACCTCTCAGATGGTAAGGACGATTAAGTACTTCGCAGAACTTTAATCTTTAACTTAATTTAATCAATTGCGCTCGGTCAAGCTTTATTTGGTCGGGCGTTTTTGTTGCATTTTTTTATTCCAAATAGTTGACAAGACTATATCGCAGTGATAAAATAACAGATGTTATATAACAATTGATATTTAAAGAGGTGTATATGCCCCCTAAGAACAAATATACGAAAGAACAGATAACTAACGCCGCAATGGAAATACTAAGGGCGGAGGGAGCGGCGGCTGTAACCGCCCGTTCGGTTGCCGCAAGGCTCGGCAGTTCGGTTGCGCCTATTTTTTCGGTTTTTGAGAATATGGACGAATTACAAAACGAACTTATAAAGCAGTGCAAGGCTGTTTATACGAGCTACGTTGAAATCGGGCTTAATGAGGCGATAGCCTTTAAAGGCGTAGGATTATCCTATTTAAGGTTTGCTATGGAAGAGCCTAATCTCTTTAGAGTGCTGTTTATGGCTGACGAGGGTGTATACGGGCTTGATAACGTACTTTCGGAAATAGAAGATAATTACGAGGATATTTTCAAATGCGTTCAGGACTGCTACGGTTTGAATGCAGAGGACAGTAAAAAATTATATCTTCATATGTGGATATATACGCACGGCATCGCCGTATTGTGCGTTACAGGTACTTGTCATTTTACAGATAAGGAAATCGACGCAATGCTAAGCGAGGTGTGCGCAAGTATAATTAAAAATTTAAGGTCGAACAAATGATTAAAGCAGAGAATTTGGAAAAGTTTTACGGTATCGGCGACAGCCGTCAGCACGTTTTAAAGGGCATAAGTTTGAGCGTTGCCGACGGCGAATACGCAGTTATTTTAGGTGCGTCGGGTTCGGGTAAGTCTACGCTTTTGAACCTATTAGGCGGTCTTGAAACGCCCGACGGCGGACAGGTCTTTTACGACGGTGAAAATATATCCGCATTAAGCGATAAGGCGTTAACCGCATTCCGCAGAGATAAGGTGGGATTTGTCTTTCAGCAATATTATCTTTTGCCCGATATGAACGTCGAAAAGAACGTTAGAATGGGGGCTGACCTTGCCTCTAACGGCGATTACAAGCAGATATTAGAGGCGTTGGGGCTGGGCGAAAAGCTTAAAAAGTACCCCCGTCAGCTTTCTGGCGGCGAACAGCAGAGGGTAGCGGTTGCCCGTGCGCTTGCCAAAAAACCGCAGGTATTGTTTATGGACGAGCCTACGGGTGCATTGGACGAGGCGACGGGTAGACAGCTTTTGGACTATGTTTTAAAGCTTAGAAAGCAGAGTGGCTTTACCTTGATTATGGTAACCCATAACGGCAATATTGCGGAAACCGCCGAGAGAGTTATAAAAATAGGTAGCGGTAAGATAATTGAGGACTATAAAAACGAAAAACCCAAAACCGCTTACGAGATAGGTTGGTAACGCTATGACCGTAAGTTTAAAAGATTCGATGAAGTTTTTTGGCATAATCGCCGCTATGTGTTGCGCCGCAATAGTATGCAATATGTTTTTAAACTACGATATCGACTTGCGTGCCATAGAGGGGCAAGTACCCGAAGAGATGAAAACGCTGTACGAGGCGTTAAAGCTCAACGATATTGCCGTCTGCGCAATTTCAGGCATTTCTTTAGTGCTGACTTCGGTCGTAATGTTGGTGTTTTATATCGGTCAATACATATCCGCACACTCGCAAAGATTCGGCATTTTAAAGGCGTTGGGCTATTCCGATTTTAAAATAGCCGTAAAATGCGTCGTTTTCGGCTTTTGCGTATTAATCGGCGTGGTGTTAGGTTTAGCTTTAAGTTGGGCGATTATGCCTACGTTTTACAAGTTGCAAAATGCAAATTCGGAAGGCATACCCGAAGTGGTTATGCATTTTCATCCCGTGCTTTTTACTCTTATTCTCGTTTTGCCCGTCGTATTCTTTTCCGCACTCTCGATAGGCGTTGCCCTTTATAAGCTGCGTTTACCTGCGCTTTCTTTGATAAGGGGCGAAGGCAAAGAGAGAAAACTTAAGAAGATAAAGGAAGATAAAAAGGACAGGAGTTTTATCGCTCAGCTCGGGTTAAACGTTTTAAACGACAAAAAATTGCTTGCGTTTTTCGTGGCGTTCGGCGGTTTTTGCTTTTCCGCTATGATGCAGATGGGGCTTTCTATGCGTGAGTATGCAAGCGATATGATGGGCTATATGATGCTTATTATGGGCTTAGTCTTGGCTTTCGTGGCGCTCTATCTTGCTATGTCTACGGTTATCGGGGGCAATAAAAAGAAGATTGCAATGCTAAAAGTTACTGGCTATAGCCTTAAAGAGTGCGCCGTCGCCGTGTTGGGGTTGTACCATATACCTGCGTTTATAGGCTTTGCAATAGGCTCTGCTTATCAGTATGGTATTTTGGTGGTGATGGTAAATATCGTCTTTGCTACGTTCGACGGCGTGCCGAGATATTCGTTTAATTGGGAAATGTTTGGAATATGCCTTGCGGTATTTATCGTAGTTTACGAGTTGTTTAATTTAGCGTATTCTATTATAATAAGCAAAACGAGCATTAAAGCCGTTATGAGCGAATAGAAGGAGAGAAAAGTGAAAAAAGTTATAGAGATTGAAAATCTTCATAAGAGCTTTAAGGACGTACACGCAGTGAACGGCTTAAGCTTTTCGGTTGAAGAAGGGCAACTGTTTGCCTTTTTGGGGGTAAACGGAGCAGGTAAGAGTACTACAATTTCGATAATTTGCGGTCAGCTTACCAAAGACGAGGGCAAAGTGCTTATAGACGGTTGTGACGTGGACGGTAATTTGGACACTGCAAAAATGCACTTGGGCGTAGTATTTCAAAATTCCGTGCTCGATAAATGTTTGACCGTCTACGACAATCTGCAATATAGGGCGGCGTTGTACGGAATTAGCGGTAAGGCGTTTAAGAAAAGACTTGAAGAGCTGTGCGAGTTGCTTGACTTGACCCCCATTTTAAAGCGTACCTTAGGTAAGCTTTCAGGCGGTCAGAAGAGAAGGGTAGACGTAGCGCGCGCTTTACTTCACGAGCCTCGTATACTTATTCTTGACGAGCCTACGACGGGGCTTGACCCGCAGACGAGGAAGAATATATGGGACGTTGTAACTAAGCTTAGGAAGGAAAAGGGCGTAACCGTACTCTTGACCACTCACTATATGGAAGAGGCGGCAGACGCCGACTACGTCGTTATAATCGACGGCGGTAAGATTGTTGCAGATGGTACCCCGTTAGAGCTTAAAAACGCCTACACGGGCGACTTTATAACGCTTTATAATACTGAAGAAACAACCGTGAAAAAACTCGGGCTTAATTACGAAAAGGTTGGCGAAGCGTTCAGAGTTGCCGTACCCGATACGAGAGAAGCGACCAAACTTATATTAAAGCACCCCGATATTTTTAGTGATTATGAAATTACCAAGGGTAAAATGGATGACGTATTCCTTGCCGTTACGGGTAAAAAGCTTATTGGGGGTGAATCCAAATGATAGGACTTTTAAGCCAAATAAGAAGAAACGTTAAAATGTTCTTTAAAGATAAGGGTATGTTCTTTACTTCGCTAATAACGCCTGTAATTTTGCTCGTTCTATACGTTACTTTCCTTGCAAACGTGTATCGTGATTCGTTCTCTTCAGCTTTAAACGGAGTGCCCTGTCCCGATTCGCTTATTAGCGGCGTGGTTGCAGGTCAGCTTATGTCGTCGTTGCTTGCAGTCAGCTGTATTACGGTTGCTTTCTGCTCTAATATGCTTATCGTGCAGGACAAGGTTACGGGTGCAAAAAACGATTTACTTATGTCGCCTGCCAAAAGGTCTATGCACGCCGTTGCATATTATATTGCCACACTTGTTTCAACGCTTTTAATTAGCTTTGTGGCGCTCGGCTTGTGTCTTGTCTACGTCGCTTTAAGCGGCTGGTATATGAGCGTAGGCGACGTGTTCTTATGTATTTTAGACGTAGTATTATTGACTATGTTCGGTACTGCGCTCTCGTCGGTTATAAACTTCTTTTTAACTTCGCAAGGTCAGATGTCTGCCGTCGGTACGATTGTATCGGCAGGATACGGATTTTTGTGCGGTGCATATATGCCCATACATAGCTTTGGTACGGGCTTGCAGGACGTGCTCTGCTTCCTGCCGGGAACATACGGCACTTCAATGATTCGTAACGCCGCTATGGGCGGAACATTCAGGGAAATGGTTTCGCTCGGTTGGCCGCAGGACGTGGTGGAAGGGATTAAGGATTCTATTGACTGCAATCTGTATTTCTTCGGAAATAAGGTGGAGCTTGGGGTTATGTATTTGATTACTGTCGTATCTATATCGGTATGTATTGCCGCATACGTCCTTTGCAACGTGTTTATCTCAAAAAAGAGAAAATAAATTGATACTTAAAACGCCCCGGACGAAATAATCGTCTGGGGCGTTTTTGGTAGTCCCGGCGGGAATCGAACCCACAACGGCCCCTTAGGAGGGGGCTGTTATATCCATTTAACTACGGAACCAAAAAATGCGTTTTAC
>JBJFAF010000027.1:0-5593 GCA_051887755.1 Candidatus Coproplasma sp. | reverse complement strand
TTTTTGCCATTATTTATGACCTCTCCGTAAACAATTCGTAATCTTCACCAACGTTATCGCAAATAGCCTTTGCAAGCTGGGCGTCCCTTATTGCGGCGACCTTACA
Source organism: Candidatus Coproplasma sp. (assembly GCA_051887755.1). Taxonomy (GTDB): domain Bacteria; phylum Bacillota; class Clostridia; order Christensenellales; family Borkfalkiaceae; genus Coproplasma. The sequence continues at coordinate 5,487 of JBJFAF010000027.1, read as the reverse complement.
GCCCTCCCTATGAACGGCGTTTTCAAGCCCCGTTTTGCAAACTATTAGCGGACAATTAAACCTGTTTTTAAATTTAACGGCAAGCTTAAACGTATTTTCCGATGCGGTAGAACAGACCAAAACGAGATATACTCCCTTTTTCAGTAGGTCTACCGAACCGCTGCCTAACGCAATTTTTCTTGCCCTGAGGCAAAAGCCGATATAAGTTTTAACCTTGTCGTCCAAAGTATTCCTCCTCGATTGCCGTGTAAACGCCCTCGTCTACCCTGCAAGCGAAAGTCTTATCTAAAAGACGAGATTTTTTCAATTTCTTAATGCAGTCGGGATTATCGCAAATATACGCACCTCTGCCCGACGCCTTAGAGGAAAAATCTAAAAATACTTTTCCTTGCGAATCTTTAACGATACGCAGCATTTCCCTTTTTTCCTTAAGTTGGCGGCAAGCGATGCACTGCCTTAAAGGAATCTTTTTTACCTTAGGCATAATTACTCGCCTTGCTCACCCGTCTCTTCTTCGCTGACGCCAAAGCCGAGTTTTGCCGCCGCCGTCTCGCTCTTCACGTCTATCTTCCACCCCGTAAGCCTTACCGCAAGGCGGGCGTTTTGACCGTCCCTACCGATTGCAAGCGAAAGCTTGTCGTCGGGTACGACCGCCATAGCCGTATTTTCACCCTCGAGCTGGGTGACGGAAATAACCTTTGCGGGGGAAAGAGCTTTTGCAATGAACTCCAAGGGGTTCTCGCTCCAAGGAATTATGTCGATTTTTTCGCCGTTGAGCTCTTCAACCACGGCGTTTACCCTTGCTCCCTTATTGCCTACGCAAGCGCCGATAGCGTCGACCCTGGGGTCTTCGGAGTAAATGGCGATTTTAGTCCTTGCGCCCGCCTCTCTGCTTACTTCCTTAATCTGAACGGTGCCCTGCTTGATTTCAGGTACTTCTTCTTCAAAGAGCTTGCGAACGAGCCCTGCGGATGAACGGCTTACGAGCACCTGCGCACCCTTAAATCCGCTCTTTACGCGCTTGACGAATACTTTAATCTTATCGTTTACGTTGTACTTTTCGCCGGGTACTTGGTCGGAGGGCAACATCAACCCCTCAACCTGACCCTTGCCGAGCTCAACGTATACGTTTTTGAGGTCTATCTTTCTGATAGTACCTACCACGAGCTCGCCTTCCTTATCGGAAAATTCGCTCATAGCGGCGTCACGCTCGGTTTCGTGTAATTTCTGCAAGATGACCTGCTTTGCCGTCTGTGCGGCAATACGTGAAAAATCTTTGGGAATAAACTTTTCGGTCATCTTATCGCCGACCTTAGCCGACTTTTTGATTTCTCTCGCCTCTTCTAAGGTTATTTGGGAATCCTTATCCTCAACTTCTTCGACTACGGTCTTTACCGTGTAGAACTCTATAGAGCCTTTTTCGGGGTTGAGCTTTACGTCGACTTCGCCGACGGGACCTTGCGCCTGCTTTTTGCAAGCTGAAACCAAAGCGTTACGGAGTGCCTCTAAAAACACTTCCTGAGGGATACCCTTCTCCTTTTCAAGATCTGCCAAAGCAGCGAAAAAATCCTTGTTTACCATTTTATTTTTCTCCTGATTTAATCTAAATTACATGAACCGAGCTATTGATATTTAGCACGGATTAATCGTCGAACTTGATTGCCTTATTGATTTTTGCTATCTTATTGCGCTGTATTTTTAACGTTTCCTTTGAAGTGGTAATCGTCACTGAGTTTTCGTCGAACTCATCAAGCACGCCTTCAACGAACTTTTTACCCTTTAAAGGCGCATACATCTTAATCTCTACCTCTTTACCCAAATTCCTTTCAAAATCTCGGTAGGTTTTAAAAGGTCTGTCAAGACCGGGGCTAGATACGTTCAGCGTATAGGGCAAGCCGTAGCTGGGGTCAAGCTCGTCTAACGGGTCGGATATGGCGTTGTGATATTTTTCACAAGTGTCAAGGTCAACCCCATCCGCCGTTTCGATATAAACGGTCAGGGCTGCCTGCTTGTCGTTAAACGCAACCTCTACGATTTCAATACCCATAGGTTGAGCTATTTTTTCAAGCAGTGCGGAAACTTCTTCCAAAGGTTTAAAATTCATAATTTCCCTTTATTACGACGATTGAGTGCCTCGTCAAGGCACTCAATCTTATGAAATAAGTATTAAGCTTGTTTTAATTATAACACGCCCGTTTGCATTTGGCAAGTTTTAACATAGGTTTGGTAAAGATTTTTTTAATTTTATAAGCTCTATGAATATTTTTGCCGTTGTCAAAGCGTCGTCAATCGCCCTATGGTGATTGAAAGATATTCCAAAGTAATCAGCAACGGTGTTAAGTTTATAATTCGAAAGTCTTAACAACTGCTGTGAAAGGGGTATCGTATCGAATATTTTTCTCTCGGGAACGTAACCGCAGATTGAGCAATAATAGTCGATAAACTTAAAGTCGAAGTTTGCGGCGTTATGCCCTACTAAATAGCACCCGTCAATAAATTTGAAAAAGTCGGGCATTACCTGTTGATAGGTAGGTGCATCTGCAACCATCTCCTGTTCGATTCCCGTAAGCTTTATAATCTCTTGAGAGAGTTTTCTTTCAGGGTTTACGAAGGTTGAAAAACTCTCCTTAATTTCACCGTTCGTGATTTTAAACGCACCGATTTCTATTATTCTGTCCATATTTCCACCCGACGGAGAGCTATTCAAACCCGTCGTTTCAAGGTCGAATACGACGAAAGAATTTTCCGTAAGGCAGGTCGGCAGACTCGTGTCCGTAAAGAAATCGTTTTGAGTAAAGTCGATGAAGGGTTCGGGGAAAACCGTTTCGTAATACTTAGGCACGGGCTTTGACTGCCTCTTTTCAGGCACGAATCCGTTGGGCACTCTGCCGAAATCAACGGTCTGCACGGTAGGTCTTATCTCGCCGTTGTAAAGCTCGGTTTTGCACGTTAAAACTACGCTGTCCCCCGCCTTTAATTCCCTAATTTTATCCAAACTCTTTTGTCTGGAAAAGTATGCAAAGCGCATAGTCGCAGTCATATCGTTTATGGTAAAGCTGAACATTATCCTCTCTTTACCGCTTGAGTTGGTTATAGTCCTCTCCCTGACGGAGAGAATTTCGCCGCAGACGACGACTTTTTCCGCAACGAAGTTTAAATCTGCGATATATACCGCAGACGTGGGGGCAGACGTCCCCTCAAGTGGCTTATAGTCGGCAATTTCAAAGGAACGGACGGGTATTTCGTAATCGACGTTAGTGTGCTTTTCCTCTATGACTATATCGTCGATTTTGCTTGCTGATTCTATGCACCTACCCTCGAATTCGCCGCAAAAACACCTCTTAAGCTGTTCGGCAATACCGCCTGCAACGTCTGACAGATAGGACGAGGTGTGTATAACCGTAATAGTGAAGAAAAAGCCTCTTTCGGTCTTTTCTACCTTAACGTCGTCGGGCGTAATGAGTGCGGCGAGCTGACGGTTATTTTCGTTTATAATAGCAAAAATCTTCTTCGCAATCATATCCTCGTCGGGGGTAAGCTTAGTCACCTTTACCGAACAGGAAAAGTATTCGGGGACGTATTTGCGGATAATCTTCTTTGCTGACAAGACGTCGTTTTCGGTATACGCTTTATCCGTAATGAGCCCCACTTCAACCGTGTTTTCCGATTTTGTTAAACAAACAGAGCTTATTATAACCCTGTCAAACGATTCAATTGTCCTGAGTTCATTTACGATTTTTTCAGTCATTCAACAATTCGTCCAACACCTTAAAAAATTCTGTCTCCGCCTCTTGCGACGGCACTCTTTTAATTATTTCGCCTTTTTTGAAAATCACGCAGTATTCTGAAGAGCCTGCAATGCCTATATCGCAGTCCTTTGCCTCGCCCGGTCCGTTCACGACGCAACCCATAACGGCGATTTTTAACGGTTTTTTAACGTTTGCAACCCTTTGTCCTACCTTTTCGGCTAAATCTACGGAATTCCACATACATCTTCCGCATGTCGGGCAGGACACCACGTCTACGAAGTTGTTATCAAGCCCTATAGCCCGTAAAAGGTTTTTAGCGGCGTATACCTCCCTTACGGGGTCGCCCGTTATGGATATTCTAAGCGTATCGCCTACGCCGTTTAAAAGCAATGCGCCGAGCGCCGAATATGATTTTGCAAGCGCCATAGCTTCGGTACCTGCTTCTGTAACGCCGATATGAAGGGCGTAATCGCTTTTGCTTGCAAGCAAATTATACGCCTCGTAGGTCAACGGCACGTCCGACGCCTTGACGGAAATTACTATATCGTTTATTCCCCTCTTTTCGAGTATACTTGCGTTATATAACGCACTTTCCACCAACGCCCGTGCGCTCCTGCCGTATTTTTCGAGATATGTCTTTTCGATACTGCCCGTATTTGCGCCTACTCTTACGGGGATTTTATGCGCCTTAATGCAGTCTGCAACTATATTTATTTCCCTCTCGCCGCCGATATTGCCGGGGTTTATACGCACCTTATCGCACCCGTTCTCGATTGCAAGCGTTGCGAGCTTGTGAGAGAAATGTATGTCGGCAACCAAGGGAATGGGACAGTTCCGTTTGATTTGCTTGATAGCCAAAGCGTCCTGCTCGTCCAGAACCGAGACCCTTATTATTTCACAACCCGCTTTATAGAGCTCTTCAATCTGCGCAGTAGTTGCATAAACATCGGAAGTTTTAGTCGTGCACATCGACTGAATTTTAACGCTTTCGCCGCCGCCGAGCCAAATATTGCCTACTTTTATTTTATTACTCTTTCTTTCAGCCATATCAAAATTTAAGGCAGTTTATCACTGCCTTTTAAAAAATTATTTTCTGTTTGCCATCATCTTCTGCAACTCTGCCATAAAGCTGTCGATATCGGTAAATGAACGGTACACGCTTGCATAGCGGACGTACGCAACTTCGTCTAAGTCTTTCAACCTCTCCATAACCATTTCGCCGATTTGCTTTGAAGAAATTTCCTGCTCCATAGAGTTGTAGACCTGTTTGGTTATATCGTCTACGATATGGTCTATTTTTTCCATAGAGACGGGACGTTTTTCGCAAGATTTGATTATACCGTTTTTAACCTTTAACGGGTCGTAGGACTGCCTGTTGCCGCTTGATTTAACGACGAGTACGGGCGTATCTTCAATCGTTTCGTAGGTGGTAAAACGCTTACCGCAGTTAATACATTCCCTTCTTCTTCTTATCGTCCTTCCTTCGTCGGCAGAACGGCTGTCGATAACCTTACTATCTTCACATCCGCAGTAAATGCATTTCATAAATAGACCTCATTTGCTGTAATTATTTCTTATTGCGCTAATTCAACGCTTAATTATTATAACACAAAATATTGTGCTTGTAAAGGTTTTGATTAGAAAATATAGTTCTAAGTGGTATGAATTAATATTTTTTAAGGGGTGCAGAGAAATTTCGCAGCACCCCTTAATACGGATTGTTTATTTAACTATCCTA
>JBJFAF010000026.1:0-5667 GCA_051887755.1 Candidatus Coproplasma sp. | reverse complement strand
GCAATCAAGCGTGCAAGGGTTGCGGCGTTACTTCCTTTCAAGGGTGAGTAATTAAGTTTAACGAAATTAAAAGCGTGTCGATAATCGATACGCTTTTTACTTTAGCTTTTTCACTAAAAAGACAAAATTTAAATTATCGACAGCGCTTTACAGAGCAGTCAAAATATGTTATAATTAAATCGTAAAAATTTTTTAAGGAGATTTTAAATAATGGGTTTTGAACAGAACTTTTCGCTTAAGGGCAAAATTGCCCTCGTAACAGGCGCATCCTACGGTATCGGCTTTGCAATCGCATCCGCCTATGCAGAGGCTGGCGCAACTATCGTCTTCAACGATATCAATCAGGAACTCGTAGATAAGGGTATTAAAGCATATGAAGAAAAGGGCATTAAGGCTCACGGCTACGTCTGCGACGTAACCAACGAAGAGGCTGTAAACGCTCTCGTTGCGCAGGTTGAAAAGGAAGTAGGCGTTATCGATATCCTCGTAAACAACGCAGGTATCATTAAGCGTATCCCTATGGTAGAGATGTCTGCCGCAGATTTTAGAAAGGTTATCGACGTTGACCTCAACGCACCCTTCATCGTATCTAAGGCAGTTATTCCTTCAATGATTAAAAAGGGTCACGGTAAGATTATCAACATCTGCTCCATGATGAGCGAGCTCGGCCGTGAAACGGTTTCCGCTTACGCTGCTGCAAAGGGCGGTCTTAAAATGCTTACCCGCAACATCTGCTCCGAGTACGGTAAGTACAACATTCAGTGCAACGGCATAGGTCCCGGTTATATCGCTACTCCTCAGACTGCGCCCCTTCGCGAGCGTCAGCCCGACGGCAGCCGCCATCCTTTCGACAGCTTTATCATAGCAAAGACCCCCGCAGAGCGTTGGGGCGACCCCGAAGATTTGGCAGGTCCCGCAGTATTCCTTGCGTCCGACGCATCCAACTTCGTAAACGGTCATGTATTGTATGTTGATGGCGGTATCTTAGCATATATCGGCAAACAACCGTAAGCTTTAATGCTTGTAACTTGCGCTCTGCATTTATACGTCGCAATAGTTCGTCGAGCTGTGGCAACCTTCAGTCATTTACTTCATTGTAAACTCCTTCAGGTTTTCCTCGCTCTCCTGCTCTTGCTCGTATCTCCGCAGAGGTGGTTAGTCAGATAAGGTAACAATAATGCCCCGCACTGAAATGTGCGGGGCGTTTAATATGTTCAACTTATAAAAACAATACCGTGCGTTGCCGATTTTTCGGCAACGCACGGTTAGTTATTTTCTATACCACATTAATATAATTAGGACTTAGAGTGTTTCTTTTGCAGATATTCGTGCATAGCTAACGCAACACGTTTGGACTGTTCAGCCGCCTCGACTACGGTCTTAGCGCCCTTAACGACGTCGCCCGACGCAAACACGCCTTCACGGGTGGTCTCGCCGTTATCGCCGATTTTTGCAAGTCCTCTTTCGTTGGTTTCAAGCCCTTCGGTCTGGCTTAAAATCAAGTTGGAAGGTCTTTGCGAAATACAAATCATAACGCTGTCCGCCTTCATAAGGGTGGCGGTGTCTGATACGGAAATCATTCTGTGGCTCTCGTCGCAGACGGTGTCGGCGAACATAACGCCCTCGTCTGTAATTTCAACGGGCTGTTTGTTGTAGATGAACTCCGCACCCTCGTACTCGGCGTATTCCTTTTCTTCCTCGCTCGCCGAATAGTTGTCCGAACGCACGGTAATCTTAACGTCCTTAACGCCCATTCTAAGCGCCGTTCTCGCAACGTCCATAGCGACGTTGCCTGCGCCGATAATAATCATACTGTTGCCAAGCTGACCACGGTATGCCTCCGGTCTTTCAAGGAAGTGTACGCCGTAGTGAACGTGCCCGAGCGTTTCGCCCTTTATGTTGAGTGCGATAGGCCAAGTTACGCCCGTACCGATTGAAATTGCCTCGAACCCGTCGCGGAACAGCTCCTCTATGCCGAACGCCTTGCCTATGGTTATGTTGAACTTAATCTTAATACCCATATGCAACATAAGCGTCTTATATCTGTCGATTATCGACTTGGGCAGTCTGAATTCGGGAATGCCGAAACGGAGAACGCCGCCTATGTCGGACTTGCTTTCAAATACGGTTACGTCGTATCCAAGCTGCGCCATCTTAATGGCAATGGTTATACCGGCAGGACCGGAACCTACTACGGCAACTTTAATTCCGTTGGAGGGGGCTTTAGTCAGCTCTAAGCTGTCTAAATACCTCTCGGAAATAAAGTTCTCGATTGTAGAAATCTCAACGGGCGCACCCTTAAGCCCTCGTACGCAATGCCCCTGGCACTGATTGCCGTGGTTGCAAACTATCGAGCAGACCACCGAAAGGGGGTTGTTGTCAAAGAGCATTCTCCCCGCCTCGTCGATGTCGCCCTTTAAAAAGGTCTGAATAAAATCGGGTATGGGCGTGTTGATAGGACAGCCCGTTCTGCATAAAGGTTTTTTGCAGTTAAGACAGCGTTTTGCCTCGGCAATAACGTTATGAGCCATATTAAATTCTCTCCCTTATATCATACTGATTTTTAATATTTTATTTTAATTAAATTTCTTAAACAAATTTTTTAAACTTCGGCAAGCGCCGCTTTGATTTTTTCAATCATTTCGGCGTATTCAGCGTCGGAAAGATAGGTCTTTGCGGGGTTCATAGTAAACGTGCCGCCCCATTCGTCGCCGCCTGCGTATTTAGGGCAGAGGTGGACGTGAAGGTGACAGCCCGTATCGCCGTACATACCGTAGTTGAGCTTGTCGGGGCGGAACGCCTTGTGGATAGCCTTAGCTGCCTTGTTTACGTCTGCAAAGAAGGCGTTTCTCTCTTCGTCGGAAATGTTGACGATTTCGCTTACATGGTCCTTATAAGCCACGATACATCTGCCGGGCTTGGATTGCTCTTTAAATAAAATGAGCGAGGAGACGTTTAATTCGCAAATAAAAATGCCGAACTTTTCCAAAAGCTCGCCTCGCATACAATAGCCGCAATTCGTATCTTTCATAACCTACGCACCTGCCTTATTTATAATTAACGCTATAATTATATCACGCAAGTTTGAATATTTCAATAGCAAAAACGATTTTTTATCGACGAAAGCTTAAACAAAATAACGGAGATTTAGGAATTAAAAACCAAATTTATAAATTTTTAAATTTTTAGGTATTTCGTGTTGATTTTTGTCTTGCCTTGTGATAGAATTTTTTGTAATGTGAAAATGTTACGAATTTTGAGTGACGTTTTCAAAAATAAACTTAAGAGGGGTTAAAAATGGTTCTTGAATTGCTTTTAATCATTGCAGGTGCGGCAGTTATACTCGCCGTTGCTTGCGCCGCCCTTAACTTCGTCGTTACGAAGAAGTTGGGTGAAGGTACTGAAAGAATGCAGGAAATTGCGGCGGCAATCCGTGTTGGCGCAAATGCGTTCATTAAGTACGAATACAAAATCGTTGCGATTATCGGTTCGGTCGTGGCTGCGATTTTGGTATTGTTCGTCAGCTGGCAGACGGGTATCGCCTTTATAATCGGCGCTCTCGTTTCCGCAGCCGCAGGTTTCGTCGGTATGAAGATAGCTACTTACGCTAACGTAAGGGTAACCAACGCCGCAAACGAAACCCGTGACACGGGTAAGACCTTGAAGGTTGCCTTCAGGGGCGGCTCGGTTATGGGCTTATGCGTTGCGGGCTTTGCACTCTTCGGCGCAATCGTAGTGTTCCTTATCTTCGGGCTCGGTTGCCACCAGATAGGCGATGTGCTCGGCACGACCACTCCCGTATGGACTAACTGGACGGGTCTTGACGCAGGCTTTACGATGACGCTTTCGGGCTACGCTCTCGGCTGCTCGATTATCGCACTCTTCAACCGTGTAGGCGGCGGTATCTATACCAAAGCCGCAGATATGGGCGCAGACCTCGTCGGTAAGACGGAGGCTCACATTCCCGAAGACGACCCCAGAAACCCCGCAACTATTGCGGATAACGTAGGCGATAACGTAGGCGACGTCGCAGGTTTGGGCAGCGACCTTTTGGAATCTTTCGTAGGGGCAATGCTTTCAGGCGTAATCTTAGGCTGCGAAATATTCGCCCACAACGCCGGCGCAGGCATTTCCGAAACGCTGTTAAAGACGTTGCTCTTATTCCCTATCGTATTTGCAGGTATCGGTCTTTTGGGCTGCGTAGTAGGTATCTTCTACTTATTGCTTATTCCTTTAAAGAAGGATACGAACGTACATATGCAACTCAACATTGCGACTTGGATATCCGCAGGCATATCAGTCGTCGGCTGTTTCCTTCTCAGTTTCTTTATGTTCCAGAATCAGGACGCAGCAGTACTTGAAACAGTGCTTAAGTTCAAGGCGGGCAATCTTTCGCCTTGGATAGCGGCAGTTTTGGGTATCGCCGCAGGTATCGTAATCGGTATCATTTCCGAATATTATACAAGCTACGACTACAAGCCTACCAAGGGCATCGCTAAGTCCGCTAAAGAGGGTGCGGCGCTCACCATTACGGAGGGTATGGCTACGGGTATGATAAGCTGTATGTTGCCCGTAGTAGTACTCGGCGTGGCTATCTTTGGTTCTTATGCGATTGCGGGCTTATACGGCGTATCCTGTGCGGCAATCGGTATGCTTTCCTTCGTTGCGGCAACCGTTTCGGTTGATACTTACGGACCTATTTCCGACAACGCAGGCGGCATTGCTGAGATGTCCTTCCTCGACCCCGAAGTTCGTGAAATTACCGACCAGCTCGATGCAGTCGGCAACACGACGGCGGCAATAGGCAAGGGCTTTGCAATCGGCTCTGCGGCATTTGCAACGATTTCACTGCTCTGCTCGTATCTCTATGCGTTCGGCAACGTAGACGCCGGCGAAGTGTTCCTCAACATTGCAACGCCCCTCACGCTCGTAGGCGGTATCGTAGGTGCGGCAATTCCCTTTATGTTCTCGGGTATGCTCATTCAGGCGGTTGCAAAGGCGGCAAGGAATATGGTTGAAGAAGTGCGTAGACAGTTCAGGGAGATTCCCGGTATCTTGGAAGGCACGGCTAAGCCCGACTACGAGACCTGTATTCAGATTTCCTCTAAGGGTTCAATCAAGCAGATGACCGTTCCCTGCCTTATCGCAATAATCATTCCCGTTGCAGGCGGCTTTATCTTTGGACCGAATTTCGTAGGAGGTCTTTTGGTCGGCGCAATCATTGCGGCAATAATGCTTGCAATCTACACGGGTAACTCCGGCGGCGCTTGGGATAACGCTAAGAAGTACATCGAGTGCGGCGGCGTTGAAGGCGTAAAGAAGGGCGAAGAAGGCTACGATGCAGTTCACGATGCGGCAGTCGTAGGCGACACCGTTGGCGACCCCTTAAAGGATACCGTAGGACCTTCCCTCGACATTCTCATCAAGATTATGTCCACCATATCCCTTGTAATGGTCGTTATCTTCAGCGAGTACAACCTCTTCGGTTTGCTTCAGTTTTAAAAAATTAAGTTGAATAAGCCGCGGGCAAACGTTTGCCCGCGGCTTTCTTATGTGCTATAATTTCGTCTGTATGAACGGTGAAAGAGCGTTGGCGAGCGAAAAAATATGGAAGCTGTGCCTTAAAATGGGCTTGCCCTGCGTGCTTGCACAGGTAGTAAACCTTTT
>JBJFAF010000025.1:0-5756 GCA_051887755.1 Candidatus Coproplasma sp. | reverse complement strand
CGTTTTCACCAACCTTTATAGTGGACATCAAATTCACCTCCCCGTTCAAAGAATGCCTAAAAAGTATATCAAAATGCTATTCTTTTTGTCAATCGATTTTTACACGCCTTTTACATAAAAAATTAGATTATTTTTACAAGCCAAAGGCTATCTGCAAAACGTTGATTACTATGCCCGCAAGCACTGCAATCGCATAGATTGAAAACATCAACAACAGGTTACGCTTTATCTTTTTTGTGTTCTTTAAGAGCACGACCATTCCCAAGCCTGCGTTGGTACACAGCCCTGCAACGCAGCTGCCGAACGTTATGCCGCCGTTTACGAACGTTTCGGTCAGTACCGCAGACGACGCACAGTTGGGTATAAGCCCCACCGCCGCCGTTATAAAGGGCTGGTAGTACGTTCCGCCCATAAGCCAACCGCTGATAGCCTCCTCCCCGATTGAGGAAATGATTATGCCGAACACGAGGTTTACGATTAATATATACGCCGTAACCTTTAACGAGTGCAGCAATGGGTGGAGAAAATAGAGCTCTACAGCGGAATGTCCCTCGTGGTCGTGTCCGCAGCTGTAAGCGTGAGCCTTGCCCTCGCTTGAATAGAGCGGCTGTGCCTCGTTGAGCTTATCTTTAACTACGGCGTTTACAAGATACCCCACCGCCGTCGCAAGCACGAGTTTTACCGCAATAAGCGGCAGAATAGATTGAGCCGCCCCCACGCTTTGAGCGCTGTTTGCAAGCAGGATAATGAGCGCCTCGTCGCTCGTGGCGATGAACACCGCCATAATCGTACCCGTGCGGATAAGCCCCGCATCGTACAGCTTTGCCGCCATAACCGAAAAGCCGCACTGCGGTATTATGCCCGTAGCACTGCCGAAAAGGGGAGCGAGCGGACCTCGGAGCGTCTTTCTCGTCTTTTCCGCCGTAGTGCCGCTCTCCAAAAATTCAATTAAGATGTAGATTAGCAGTATAAAAGGAAATACTAACGCAGTATCCTTTAACGCATCTAAAACGATTTCCAAGCTTGTTACCTTATACCCTAATTAACGCTTTTTCTTTTTATCTTCGGGCTTGAGTTTAAGCTTGTTTTTAATCTCTTCCTCTTCCGCATAGGTAAGGGGAGTTACGTCCGCATCCGTAAAATCGGTCTTTTTATATCCGCCGTCCCTTTCAAGCAGGGTCAAACGAGTGTCAGCGTCGAAGAGATATGCGTGAGTTAAGTCGAACCCTACCGAAACGGTATCGTCCTTTTTAACGCCGTCCGCCTTGACGACGAACGAGAGCTTGCCAGCATCGCAGTCGGCGTAGCCCGTACCGCAGATTTCCTGTGCGGCGGAGACCTTTGCCTCTATATAGCCGCCCTCGCCCGCAAACGAATCTTCAGGGCGAATACCTAAAATGACCTTCTTGCCGCTGTCGGCGTAATCTTCAATCGACTTAAACCTCTCGACGATATTTGCAGGGAGCGTAAAACGAACGCCCGACGCCTCCGCCTCATACCCCTCGCCGTCTTTTACGATAACTGCATTGTTTACGAAGTTAATCGTAGGCGAACCTATGGTAAACGCAACGAACGCATTTGCGGGATAATCGTAAAGGTTAGCAGGCGTATCTATTTGCTGAACGAACCCGTCCCTCAACACGACGATTCGGGTAGCCATAGTGATTGCCTCGTTTACGTTTTTCGTTGCGTAGACGAAAGTGCCCTTCATACGCATCTGCAAATTGATGAGCACGGAGCGTAGCTGAACCCTCGTTTCGGGGGAAAGACCTGAGATGGGGTCGTCTAAGAGATAGAGCTTAGGTTCTCTTACGATTGCCCTGCCGAACGCAACGAGCTGTTTTTGAGCGGCAGTGAGCATTTTGGGCTTGCGGTTGAGCAGGTCGGTCAAGCCGAGAATTTCCGCCGCCGCCCTAACCCTTTGGTCGATTACCGTCTGAGAGACTTTTCTTATCCTTAAGCCGTACGCCATATTGTCGAAGACGTTGAGCGAGGGATACAAGGTGTTGCCCTGAAATATCATTGCGACGTCCCTCTCTTTGGAATCGACCTCGGTCACGTCCTTTCCGCCGACTACTATCTGACCGTCCGTAACGTCTTCAAGCCCCGCAATCACCCTTAAAAGAGTAGACTTGCCGCTCTTTTCGCCGCCGACCACTGCGATGAACTCGCTGTCGGAGAGGGAAAAGTTCGCCTTATAGAGCGCAAGTGCGCCGGACGGATATATCTTACTTACCGAATTAAGCTGTAAATTAGCCATATTTAACCCCCAGTAAACTGTTTGAATATAGATACGGTTTTATTTTAACACGGAAGGCGGCAATTTAACAACCGCAAACGCCTTGATTTTTAATTTTTTTTAAAAAATATGCCGATATCTTCCGAGAACCCCGACGAAACACGCCCTGCCGTCGGCGGCGAAAAGCCTAAAACGGCGTTAAAATAGGGCAAATCCTTGCATTTAACGATTTGATTTGATATAATAACGCCATAGAAAAGTATGAATAAAATCAACTACGACGAAGAGCAACGAAAAATCATATCGAGCTTTAACGGCGAAAAGCCCAAGCTTTTTCTGCACGCCTGTTGCGCACCCTGTTCTTCCGCCTGCTTAGAGCGGCTTAAAGATTATTTTAAAATAACCGTTTTTTTCTACAACCCCAACCTTGAGGACGAAGAATACCTTAAAAGGAAAAACGAGCTTATCCGCTTTATCGGCGAGACGGGGTGGGCGGACTTTATCGACTGCGAACACGACACGGATGAGTTTTACGGTACAATCAAAGGTTTGGAGCTTTGTCAAGAGGGCGGAGAAAGGTGCGAAAAGTGCTTTAATTTAAGGTTAGAGCGCACGGTGAGGGAGGCGGCTGCGGGCGGCTACGACTACTTTGCCACCACCTTGACGATAAGCCCGTTAAAGGACGAAGAGCTAATAAATTCAATAGGATATTCTTTAGAGAAAAGATATTCGGTCAAATGGCTGCCCTCCGATTTCAAAAAGAGGAACGGGTATTTAAGGAGCATACAGCTCTCTAAAGAGCACTGCCTGTACCGCCAAAACTATTGCGGCTGCATATATTCTATGCCAAAAGCTTGATTTGACGGCGTGCATATGATAAAATAAATACGGTTATAGCCGTATAAACCCAACGCAAAAGACCTTGCAATTCGTTTATAAGGCGTAAGGAGATTTATGGATATTAACAGATACACCCCGCACTATTCTATAAATAAAAAGCATATGACCAAGCTTGCGGACTATTCCACCGAGGAATTGTTCGAGCTTTTGTATGCCACGAGACAGATGAAGGCGAAGTTTGCCGCACACGAACAGACAACCCTTTTACAGGGTGTAACGGTTGCGCTTTTATTCGGCGACATATCCTTGAGAACCCGTTCCGCCCTGCAAATCGGCATCAAACAGCTCGGCGGCGACAGCATTGATTTGCCCTATAACGAAAACGATTTACGCTATGGCGAAAACGTGGACGATTTGTTTAACGTGCTCTACCGCTACGATATCGGCGCACTCGTAACAAGGGGTATTCCGCAAAAAGATTTGGAAAGGTTTGAAAAGCTTGTGCCTATAACCATAATCAATTCCGCAAACGACGACTTCGTACCCGTACAGACGGTCGGCGACTTATACACCATTTGGGAAAAGAAAAAGAAGTTGGAGGGCTTAAAGCTTGCTTATATCGGCAAGGGCAGCAATGTAGAGGCGTCGCTGATTATGGGCGCAGTCAAATGCGGTATGCAGGTAGCTATCGCCAACCCCGACACATACCCCTTAAAGCCCGAACACCTTGAAAGGGCGGAGCAGTACGGCACTATCGAAGTTACCGACGACCCTATGCTCGCCGCCAAGAATGCGGATATAATCTATACGGACAGCTATAACTACCACTACGCAACCGACCCCAAGGAGGCGGAGACGATGCTCCCCTATAAAATTAACAACCGCTTAATGGCTCAGGCGAGCGGCACGGCGTTGTTTATGCACCCCCTGCCCGCAAGGAGAGGCACGGAGGTCACCGCCGACGTAATAGACGGCAAGCAGAGCGTAGTCTACGACCAGGCGGAGAACAAACTGCACGCAATCAAGGCTATAATGGCGCTTTTGATTAAGTAACGGCTTATAATTAAATTTAAGCACGCCGAGTGTTCGGCGTGCTTTTTTCATACTGTTTTTTCGTGCTTTTACGCTTATTATTCAGGTTGAGCCTGACCGTGCTTTAATTCGACCACGACTATTTCGGGGCGGTTGAAAAGCCTTATCGGGCATTGAGAATTGCCGAGCCCCCTGCTGACTATTTCGGTCGTGCCGCCGCAGACATACGCACCCGAGGTGTATTTGGGGAAGACGCCCTGACCGGGGGAGAAAATGCCGATATTCGTAAACGGTATGCGCCACTGTCCGCCGTGAGCGTGACCGCATAGTACGCAGTCGAACCCCGCCAATGCGTACTTTTGAATATACTGCGGCAGATGAGCAAGCAACAGTTTAAAGTCCTCTCCGCCCTCGGCAATATTGAAAAATTTACCGCTCTTTATATCGGCGCAGTTCACGCCGCAAATTTTAAGGTTACAGACTTGTACCGCCTCGTTATCTAAGACGCAAGCGCCCGCAAGCGAGAGCCGAGCTTTAAGCGTCCTATATCTTTTATTTCGCATTTCGTGGTTGCCGCTTACATAGTAGACGGGCGCAATTTTTTTAAGATTTTCCACGGCCTCTATGGCGACGGCTATATCCCTGTCCCGATACTTATGGATAATATCGCCCGTAATAACTATAAAGTCAGGCGACTGCTCCTCGACCTTTTTTATAAGGCGTTTATTCCCCTTGCCGAACCTTTTTGCGTGCAGGTCGGAAAGGTGTACTATTTTAACGCCATCCTCCCTTATCTTAGGGCTTTCGACGCAGTACTTCGTTACGCCTAAAAGGTTGTTTGAAAGGTATATAAACAGGGCGATGCCAAAGGCTAAAATCGCCGCCCCTATGCAAATAAGTGCGATATATACGGGTTCCATTTAATTCTTAGCTATAATCCTGTAGATATTTTTGCCGCAGTCCATAAACTTCTGCTCGTACTCAGTGACGATATTTTCAGGGTCGGCAAGCGCCTTTAAATCTGCGCAGCTCTCAACTATTTCAAAGCCGCACTGCCTATAGCTCTCAAGCGAAAAGAGGTAAAAATCTCTATCGTCAGTCTTTTGAACGATAGTCCCTCCCTTTGCAAGCAGCAACTTATACTCCTCTAAAAAACGGGGGTGAGTTAAGCGCTGTTTTGCGTAGCCCAACTTTGGCAGGGGCGTAGAGAAGTTAAGATAAATTTTTTCGACTGCGCCGACGGGGATATACTTAGGCAAAATCTCCGCCGCACAGTTTAAGAAAAAGACGTTCGTTATCCCTTCCTTTTTCGCCCTTTCCGCTGCAGAGATAACCACGTTGGAAATCTTTTCCACGGCGATATAGTTTACGCTTTGATTGCGCTTAGCCAGCTCGCAGATAAACGAGCCGAAACCGCAGCCTATCTCAAGCTCTACGGGGTTGTCGTTGCCGAAAATTTGAGCAAAGTTAAAATACTCCTTCTGCAAGACGGCGTTCTTCATATTTTTATCCGCAAGCTCGGGCACGAAAAGAATATCCGAACAGCTTAGAAGTCTCCTATCTAAATGGGGTTTTCTGTGCATTCTCATAATAAAAATTTTAACATAACAAACCCCGCTTAAGCAAGTGAAAAAGTAACGCTTTA